>NZ_JADBJH010000001.1:0-148380 GCF_014892335.1 Campylobacter sp. 7477a | reverse complement strand
TTCAAGGATTTGTGCTTGGCTTAAATTTGCTTTTAGCATGTTGGCTATCTCGCTGCCAAGAGCGTTTACACCGCTAGCTACTTCACCTTTATCATCAAGAGTTTCTGTGAAATTTTGATTTTTATAGGCTTCAAGTAGTTTTAGGACATCTTGTGCATTCGCGGCTATAGCTGTTTTTAACGCTTCTTGTAGCTCTTTAAATGTGCCTTTTAGTTGGTTTAGAGCGGGATTTATAGTCTGCGCGTCTAACATGGCCATGAAATTTCCGCGTTTTATCTCATCAACAAAGCTATTGGCCTCTTTTATGAAGGCATTTTGCTCGGTTAAATTTCTCTCAGTCATTTTGATGTTTTCATTTATTAACATGCCCATTTTACCTATCTCGTCATTGGCGCGGATAGTGATAAGATCGGCTTTGTTTGTTTTGAAATTTAAAAATTCAAAGAAATTTTCTAGGTTATTTCCTACGGTTACGATACGTTTGCCAAAAGTTTTAGAGTAACTCCACATTGCAAAAGATAAAATTAGCATGGAAACAACGGCTAAAATGATAATAAAATTTCTAAGCTCATTGGTTTCTTTGACTGTTTCATCTTTGGGAGCGATTAAGACCATGCCCCATATTTTATCAAAATGAGGAATTTCTATATTTACATAAACTGCTTTTGAAAGTTTCTTGGTAACGGCAGAAACCACCTCTATCTCGATAGGTTCTTCTTTTTGCAAGGCGCTTTCTATCGGCTTAAGGGCAGGGTTTACATCAACCATTGACTTGCCTATAAGGGCTGTTTCTTTATGCACTATAAATTTGCCTGTATGAGAAACTAAGAAATTTACGTCACCATCATACAGATGTATACTGTCGCATAGCTTTTGAATATTTGCCACATCAAGAGTTATGCCAACAACACCTACAAATTTACCGCTTACGATGATCGGGCTAACGGCTGTTGTAACTAGCTTTTCTTGACCGCCGTAGTTGTAGAAAAACGGCTCTAAGATAGTTGGTTTGCCGGTGTTTTTTGGTATGGTATAGTAGTCCGCTTTTTCATATCCGGCTACTCTTCTGGCAAAAGATAGAGTGCCGTTTAAATTTGTTACATAAGGGGCAAATTTACCATCTTCGCCGTATAAGATACTAGCACCACCGTCTTGGGATTTACTATAGACCTCTTCGCTATCAGTTATCATCCAGACGGCTAGAAATTCGGTGTTGTTTTTTGCTACTTCGTAAAATATATCGCCGATGCTATCTGTGGTTAGTTTATTTTCTGCATCAAGCGCACCGCCGATAGTTTCTGATAAAACTCTTGAAGTTTGCATAGCTTTTGAGAAAAACGCTGAAACCTTTTCGGCATTTTTACCCATTTCGCTTTGGATATATTGGCTTGTGTTGCGCTCTGACATTCCTAGCGTTTTTGAAGCAACTATGATGATAACTAGCAAAAGTGCAGCTAGTGCCATCCCACAACTCATGAGAGTGAGTTTTGTTGAGATATTTAGGTTTTTAAACATTTAGATCCTTTCTGTTGTATTAAAAGCTTAAGTCAAATTATTACTATTCGTAGCTAAATTTTTAATAAAATCAAAATATTTTTTTAGGAAATAGTTATCACGTGTTTACAATTGTTTCAGGGGTGTATTTTTATAAAACTTAATATTTATATAGACTATAAAAATTTATAAAATATTAGTATTTCCAAGTAATATCAGTATATAATATAAAATATATAAATTAATATTTTTAATTTATATAAAATTTACTTTATATCAAAAATAGCATGAATTAATAAAATTTAAAATTTATCATATAAGATAAAATTGCCTTTTTATCGCTAAAAAATGGAAATTTACAAATTTGATATCAAAAAAATTATTCTTTTTTGGCATATATTTTCGTGGATAAATTTTACTTTTAAAGCCATAAAAACTTAAATTTAAATCATAATATAAAAATAAAGATTTATATTTTTAAGAGATTATGGTATGAGAAATAACGTAGTTTGTGCTTTAAAATTTTAAATAATAAAATTAATTATTTATTTTAGTATCTTAGGCCCCAAAGATGAAAAACAACATTGGAAATATCGCAAAACTAAAGGCAACTCCAAGCGCAACGGCTGAGATAGCAAGAGAGCTATCAAGCCCGGCCTTCATTATCATAGCACTTGCTAAAACCATAGGAGGCATGCAAGATTGAAACAATCCTACGAGCCAGGTTTGATTTATTGGTATGTTTAGTGTGCCGGTTATTGCTGCAAAAAATAGCGCCGGAACCACCATCTTGCAAAACAAAACAATACTAACGCTCTTGTAAGAGCTGGTTATACTTCCAAAGCTAAGTCCAACTCCGATGGCAAATAAAGCCACTGGAGTAACGCTGCCCTCAAGCATATAAAGTGGCTCAAAGATAAACTCCGGTAAAGATATTTCTTTTAGACAAAGAGCTAGGATAAGTGCTACAAATGGAGGGAATTTTAAAATTTTCATCGCATTTTGAAAAAGTGAAACCTTTTCTGGTGCGCCAAATGAAAGTATCAGCGGACCAAGGATCGAGATAGGTATGGATGTGGCTAGTTGATCGTAAAATATAATCTCGTTTAATACACCGTCGCCAAAAAAACCTTGTATGACGGGCATGCCCACAAAGAGGGTATTGCCGAATAAGCTTAGCATGACCATGCTTACGATTGTTGATTTTGAAAATTTAAACAAGACACCAAGTCCAAGAGCCACTAAAGCCCCTGTGAGTGTTCCCAAAAATCCGGTTGCGATGGTATTAAGTAGTTCAATATCGATATTTACATGATATACTTTATCAAAAATCAAAGCAGGGATGGCAAAACAAAGGACAAAATCAACAAAGATGATCGAATGTTTTTGTTCTAAAATTTTTATCTTTTTAGCGAAAAAGCCGATAGCAACAATAAAGAAAATAGAAAATAACGGAATAAAATTCATAAAAACTCTTTTGAAATAAAAAATGGATTATAAAATCATGGGGTTTAAAATTTAATTAAATAAGTAATTGTGGCTCAAATTTTGCATTTTATTTTTTAAATTTTGTTGGTAAAGTTATTTTGGAGTAATAAATTTGACTTACTCTAAGATAAGCCAAATTTTATCAAACGTATAAAATAGTTCCAAGCCTTATCATGTTTGAGCCACATTTTATGGCTAGTTTAAAGTCAGAGCTCATACCCATAGAACAAATTTGCGCCCCATGGGGTTTAAGCTCTTCGTAAATTTTATAACTTAGCTCAAAGCTTTTTTGAATTTCTTTCTCATCATCGCTGTGTGCGCCGATACTCATGATACCTTTTAGGTTGATATTTGGACAAAGTTCTTGTATCTTTAAATATGTCTCTATGGCGTTTGATGGAAGAACTCCTTGTTTGGTGTCTTCGTTTGCAGAATTTATCTGTAAAAGTGTATCAAGTTTGTAGTTTAGACGTTTATCGACTTCATGTGCGCGTTCTAAACTATCGCAACTTTGCCAAAGAGTAGGGCGAAGTGAGATTAGTTGGTTGATTTTATTGTTTTGCAAACGACCTATCATGTGCCACTTTAGATCAAGAGCTGCTGAAATTTCACTTTGTTTTTTTGCCATTTCTTGCACCCTGTTTTCACCATACTCAAGCTGACCTTGTGCATGTAGAGCAAGCACCTCGGCACTTGTGACATTTTTGCTAACAGCAATAAGCCTGACGCCCGGTTTTATGGAGCTTATCTCTTTTAAAAGTGCTTTTAAATTTATCATTGGTAACCTCCGCTAAGTCGCATTATATCGTTATATGTGGCAAGTAACATAAGGCTTAGCAGCACCGCCCAGCCACAATACGTAAGTGCCACGTATACGCGCTCGTTCACCTCACGCCTAAACAAAAGTTCATATAAATTAAAAAGTATGTGTCCTCCATCTAATGCAGGTATCGGCAGTAGGTTTAAAACACCTAAATTTACCGATATAAGTGCTACGATAAGAAGAAGAACAGATATATTTATCTGAGCCGCTTTTGACGTGATGTCGGTAATTTGCACTATGCCTCCAACCTCTTTTAGTGGCACTATGCCGCTTACTAGTTTTTGAAATCCTAGAAATATCAGTTTTGAAGCATTTATCGTTTCATCTATGCCAAATTTGACCGCACTAAGTCCGCTATGATAGATTTTTACTATCTCGCCTTTTGGAGATATACCAATAAGTGGTTTTTGTATGCGCTCATTAAAGGCGTTTTGAGTTGAGCCTATTTTTGGAGTGAGATAAATTTCTAAAACCTGCCCTTCACGTTCGATCAAAAGACGTGTTTTTTGAATTTTTACATTTTTGCTTATATCATCCCACTCTTTTATCTCGTTTGAGTCTATTGCTAGGATTTTGTCATTTATGGCAAGTTTTGCCTCATATGCGGCAGAGTTTACAGCTATGTGGCCCACGACGGGAGCTAGCTTATCAACACCCATAAAACCTATAATGATATATATAAAAAAGGCTAGGATAAAGTTAAAAAACGGTCCAGCAAAGAGTATATAAATTCTTTTTAATGGGGTTAGGGTGTTATAACTATCTGCGTCGTAGTTTTTATGCGCAGGATCTGTATCATCTTGACCTTTTAACTGAACATAGCCACCAAGAGGGATCGCGCTTAGGCAGTAGTCGGTATTGCCGACTCGTTTTGTAAAAATTTTATTGCCAAATCCTATACTAAAAGTATTTACGGCAATACCTACCGAACGAGCAGCCAAAAAGTGTCCAAGCTCATGAAAAAATATCAAAAAGCTAATGGCAAAAACCGTAACTAAAAAATAAAACGAATAAGCCCAAAGTCCTAAAAGAAGTAGGACTAGAGTAAAAATAAGACCTTTCAAAAGTCTCCTTTGATTAAATTAATGCTTTTGTGCTCTAACATAAACGGCTATATACTCATATCCGGAATACATCGTAAGTGCCACAGCCACCCAAAGCAAAATTTCAGCTCCCCACCATTGCATGGTAAGCCAGCCTATAGCTATCATCTGAAAGACCGTTTTAACCTTGCCGGCCATTGACGCGGCAACATTTAGCCCTTCGCTTGCTATCACCACCCTAAAGCCTGTTATAAAAAATTCTCTTATAAGGATAAGGTATATCGCCCATGGGTTTGCTCTGCCCAACATCATAAGTCCTATAAAGGCGGCCAGGGTTAGCATCTTATCCGCAAGCGGGTCAAGTATGGCACCTAGCTTTGTTTTTTGATCCCATGCTCTAGCTATATAGCCGTCAAAAAAGTCTGTAACGGAAGCGATAACAAAAACAAATCCGGCGAAAAAATTTATCCAGCTAATATGAATGTTTGGTAGCTGAGACGGTGCGTTTACAAGCAAGTAAAACATTACCGGAGCGAGGGCTATGCGAAAGATAGCAAGAGCGTTTGGCAGGTTTAGGCTCATTAAAGCTTTCCTTTTTTTGTATTTTGGTTAAAATTTTAAGTGCTTTAGATTAAGCCAAAGCACTTAAAATATATTATTTAAATGTTGTTCCACCATCTATGATAAATGTATGTCCTGTTACCCAACTAGCCTTAGAAGAGCAAAGAAATTTACATGCTCCTGCTAGATCGTCAGGCTGTCCCATGCGATTTAGTGGGCTAAGCTTTGCTGTAAAGTCGCGCACTTCCTCATAGTTTGTAAAAGCCCTTAAAGCGTCTGTTTCTATCGGACCGCCGCTTACTACGTTTACGCGGATATTTTTCTCTCCTAGCTCAGTCGCAGCATATCTAGCCATGGCCTCTACGGCAGCTTTTGCTGTGCCGTGGCCCGAATAGTTTTCTATATAAACTAAATTCCCGGTTGAGCTTAATGAGATGATAGCACCTCCGCCAACTTTTTCCATTCTTTTGGCGGCCTCTTGTGTGCCTACTACAAATGCATTTACGGTTGCCGTAAAGATATTGTTTATGCCGCGAGGTTTTAGCTTCATAAATTTAGTATACCCACCCGCAACCGCGCGACCTGAGATAATTGCGTTTGAGATAAAAAAGTCTACTCTATCAAAGTCTTCATCTATCTTTAAAAATAGATCTTTGTATTTTTCAGGTTCAAGTATATTTAGCGGATATGCACGAGCTTTTATACCATACTCTTTTTCAAGCTTGTTTGCCTGCTCGTTTGCCAACTCTTCGTTTGAGTTAAATGTAAAAGCGATATTGCAACCTGCTTTTGCAAACTCGATCACTATCGCACGACCTATACCTCTCGTGCCTCCGCTGATGACTAAAGTCTTACCTTGAAATTCATTGGTTATGTCCATTAAAATCCTTTTATGTTGTATTTTTTCATTGTTTGTTCGATAAGTTTTAGGTTGTCGTTACTTGGATTGCAAAGTGGCAGACGATACTCTAATGTTGGTGTTAGACCTGCGATAAACATTGCCGCTTTTATAGGTATCGGGTTGCTCTCGCAAAATAAAACTTTGTTTATATCGTAAAGATTATCATTTATAGCTTTTGCTTCTTTAAATTTTTCTTGCAATGCAAAATGCGTAAGATCGGCTATCTCGTTTGGAAGTAAATTCGCCGTTACCGAGATCACGCCTTTGCCGCCGTTTGAAAGGATCGGGTAGTTTATGGCGTCCTCTCCGCTTATAACTAAGATATTTGGCTCATGAGCTAAGATATCAACACATCTGTCTATGCTTCCGGTTGCCTCTTTTATGCCGATAACATTTTTACAATCCCTAAAAATTCTAATCGCTGTTTTTGGTAAGATATCTGAGCCTGTGCGACCCGGAACGTTATATAAAATAACCGGAATTTCAACGCTTTGAGCTAGTGCTTTATAGTGTAGATAAAGTCCTTCTTGGGTTGGTTTATTATAATACGGAGCAACTGAAAGTATGCCGTCCGCGCCGTGACTTTGAGCAAATTGTGCTATATCGATAGCTTCATGAGTTGCGTTACTTCCGGCGCCTGCTAGTACTTTAACATTTGTGCCTTTGCACGCATTTACGGCTATTTCTATGCAAACGCGGTGCTCATCATGCGTTAGCGTGGCACTCTCGCCGGTTGTGCCTACTGGAACAACAACGTCTATGCCGTTTTTTATCTGTCTTTTTATCAGTTTTTCATAGGTTTCTTCGTCTAGTTTACCGTTACGAAAAGGCGTTATAAGGGCGGTCATACCACCTTGTAAAATTTCGCTCATTGCTCTTCCTTTTTTAAGATTATCGTTGTTGATTTTTTATCGACAAAGTATTTTTGCGCCGTTTGTTTAAGCATATTTGCATCGATATTTTCTATATTTTCTTCAAATTTATAAAGAGGGCTTATGTCGCCTCTTGCAAGATAACTTCCATATAAATTTGCAACTCTTGCCGAGCTATCAAATGAATAAACAAAGTCGCTTTTGATTAAATTTTTAACCCTTAAGACATCATCATCGCTTACTAAATTTTCTTTGAGATCGTTTATTAGCTCTTTGATTTTAATTTCGACATCCTCGGCCTTTACATCAGGGTTGCAGATGGCTAAAAATATAAATAAATTTTCATCTATACTGTCAAGATTGTATGCGTAAATTTGATTTACAAGTTGAAGTTCATCGACTAAAACACGCTGAAGTAGTGAGCTCTTGCCGTTGCTTAGGTATTCGCTTAGTGCGTTTAATCCGATTTGATCATTGTGGTTAAACGGAGGAATTTTATAAGCAATTGCGAGCATTTGTGTTTGTGTATCTTTATAGACAATAGCACGCTTAGCGCCGTCTTGTTCAGGCTCTACACAGTGTAGTTTTGGAATTTTGTTTTTATTTTTTATATGTTCAAATTTCTCTTTTGCAAGCCTAAATGCCTCTTTTTTGCTGATATCACCGACTATTAGCAAGATGGCGTTTTGTGGCTGATAGTATGTTTCGTGAAATTCTTTAATATCTTTTATGTTCCAGTTTTGTATATCCTTTATAAAACCGATAGGCGTCCAGTGATATGGATGATAGATAAAGGCGTTATTAAACAGTCTAAAGTAAAGATAGCCTATAGGATTGTTGTCTGTTCTCCATCTGCGCTCCTCATGGACGACATCTCTTTCAGGCTGAAACTCTTTGTCTTTTAGGCTTAAATTTGACATAAGTTCTGCAAAAAGTTCTAGGGATTTTTCTAAATTTGAATTTGAACATTTGATAAAATAATGCGTATAGTCAAAGCCCGTGCTAGCGTTGTTTGAACCGCCAAAACCTTTAACTATCTCGTCAAATTCTCCGGTTTTTAAATTTTTGGTTGATTTGAAATTTAGATGCTCAAGCATGTGTGCGATACCACTTTTACCCATGATCTCGTTACGTGAACCAACTTTGTAAAATATATCTACATTTATGACTTTTGAGCCTTTGTTTAATGGTATGTGATAAATTTCAAGTTTATTAGCAAGTTTTAGTTTGTTAAATTTTATCAATTCTTGTCCTTACTTTCTAACGTCAACGCCGATAGCTTCACTAATGTTTGCGTAACCGTCTGCTTCTAAAAGTTTTAAAACCCCTTCGTTTATATCACGACAGATCATAGGACCTTTAAAGATAAAGCTTGTAAAAATTTGTATCAAACTGGCACCCATTTTAATACGATCATAAGCCTCTTGTGCATTATCTATACCACCACAAGCAATTAGCACAGTTTTACCGTAAAGTTCGTCCGCTACTGCTTTAAAAATTTCTCTTGATTTTTGAGTGATGACCTTGCCGCTTAGTCCGCCAAAATTTTGAAGTTTGGGTGAATTTGATAGAGAGTAGTCTATGCTTGTGTTTGAAACGATGATACCGTCAGCGCCGCTGGCTACGGCACTTTGAGAGAGCTTTATCGCTTTTTCGTGGCTTAAGTCGGGTGAAATTTTTAAAATAATAGGCTTTTTAGTTAAAGGTTTTATTTTGCTAAAAAGCTCTGTTATAAATTCGCTCTCTTGCAGATCGCGCAAATTTGGAGTGTTTGGAGATGAGATATTTACTACAAAAGCATCACAAATTTCACTAAAATCTTTTACTAATACTTCATAATCCTCTATCGCTTTTTCGTTTGGAGTGATTTTGTTTTTGCCGATATTTGCCCAAAGTGGCACTACGTTGGGATATAGTTTTTCTACTCGCTGCTTTATCTTTTGGCTGCCGTCATTATTAAAGCCCATAGCATTTTGTATACTCTCTTCTTCAACTAAACGAAAAAGACGTGGTTTTTGGTTGCCTGGTTGCGCCTTTAGTGTAAATGTGCCAAATTCAAGATAGCCAAAGCCAAGTGCTGTAAGTGCGGCAAATATGGTTGCGTTCTTGTCAAAACCACCACCAATGCCGATAGGGTTGTTGTAAATGCTTCCTAGTAAATTTTGTTGAAGTCTGGCGTCATTTATCACGCATTTGTTCGCTAAAAAGCTAAGTGAGCCCGGAAATACACAGTTTGCACCGATCATTGCGACTTCAGCGATCTTGTGTGCGGTTTCAGGGTCAAATTTAAAAAATACAGACTTTAAAGTATCGTAGTTAAGACTCATTTTTTCCTCTTTAGGCATTTAAATTTGCTAATTTTATCAAAAAACGCCTTAAACTAATGCTTTGCCCTTAAGTTTTGCATAGACTTCACAGCTGTTTTCAAGCTCGCTATCTTTGCCTATGCCAACGATTTTACCTCCGCTTAAAACGGCTATTTTGTCGGCATTTTGCACAGTGCTTAAACGGTGAGCGATGATAAATATTATCTTATCTTTTCGTAAGTTGTTTATAGCGCTTGTTATCTCTTTTTCACTTTCGTTATCAAGTGCGCTTGTAGCTTCGTCGAAGATTAAAATTTGAGGGTTTGCATAAAGCGCTCTAGCTATAGCAATACGTTGTCTTTGCCCGCCTGATAAATTTGTGCCAAATTCATTTAAAATACTATCTATGCCATCATCCATTGCAGATACAAATTCATATGCGTTTGCCATTTTTAACGCATTTATAACGGCATTTTTGTCAAAATCTCTACCGTATGCTACGTTTTTAGCTATCGTATCGTTAAATATATAAACGCGTTGTGTTACAAGTCCGATATTTTTACGAATGGACGAGAAGCTAAAGTTGCTCAAATCTCGTTCGTTGATTAGTATATTTCCTTTAGTCGGCTCATAAAATCTAACAAGTAAATTCATAAGAGATGTTTTTCCACCTCCGCTTGAGCCCACAAGCGCTATGAGCTCTGATTTATGCGCGGTTAAATTTATCCCTTTTAAGATGCTTTTTTCGTAGTAGTCAAGATAGACATCTTTAAAATTTATGCTTTCTATTTTGTCTTTTAGCTCGTCTTGTCCCTCTTTTATCTGACTTTTTTTATCCATTAGCTCAAATGTTCTTTCGCTTGCCGCGATAGCGTCTTGCATTTTATTATAGATATTTACCATACGTTTTGCGGGAGTATAGAGCATAAAAAGCGCTGTTAAAAACGAAAAGAAAGCACCGACACTAAGATCGCCGCTAATGACCTCTTTACCGCCGATGATTATGACTGCGACTATGCCGATAGAGCCGATAGTCTCCATCATAGGGCTTACAAGCTGTTCGATTTTAACGCTTTTTAAATTTAATTTAAAGAATTTATTGTTTTCTGTAACAAACCTTTCGTGTTCGTATTTTTGTGCGTTATTTGCTTTAATTATCTCGATATTTGTAAAAATTTCGCTCAAAACAGAGGTTATATCGGATGTTTTTTCTTGTGAGGCACGAGAAATTTTCTTCATCCTTTTTGCAAGCTTTGATATCGGGTAGATTGCTGCAGGTAAGACAACTAGCGCAAAAAAGGCAAGACTTGGACTTTGATATACTACCACGCATAAAAGCCCAACAACCGTGATCGACTCTCTAATAAGTTCAGGTATCATCGTAGAGACTATGGTTCTTATGCGGTCTATGTCGTTTATACAGCGACTTATCAGCTCTCCCGTGCGAAATTCGTTAAAAAATTTCATATCAAGAGAAAGTAAATTTGCTACTATTTTCTCGCGAAATCTCCTAATAATATCTTGTCCGATAAACGCCGTAAAATACGCTTGTGTAAATGCTCCGATATTTTTTAGAAGATAGATAGCTATTATCGCGTAAGGCAGGGTGTAAAGCAAAGCCTCGTTCTTTTCGACAAATATTTTGTTTAACACGGGCTCGACTAGATACGCGGTTGCGGCAGTGCCTAAGCTCGCAAATATCATGCCGATAATAGCTAGGATAAAATGTGGCACATAGTCCCTAAAATACAGAGCAAAACGCTTTAAAACACTTTTTAGATTAAACTGCTTCACACTCTCTCCCACATCGTACCTTCCGGAGTATCCATGATACTTATACCCATAGCGCTTAGCTCTTGGCGTATTATGTCTGCTCTTTCAAAATTTCTCTCTTTTTTAGCTTCGCTTCTTTGTGTTATAAGTTCGTTTATACGCTCTTTCTCGCTTTGACTTACGCCAAATTGAAAATACTCAAAGCTATCTTTTTGCGCTATACCGAAAATTTCATTTATAAATTTTATGTTTGCCGCTATTTGTGCTTTATAAATTTTGTCTTTTGGATTTTCATCAAGTTTTTCATTGGCAGTTTTTACAAACTCATCAAGTGCGGCAAGTGCTTTTGAAGTGTTTAGATCATCACTTAGAGCCTCTAAAATTTCAGCTTTAAATTCCTGACTTACATCTCCGGCGTTTACGCCTAAAATTCTCTTTTTAAGTCTATAAAGTTTATCAAGTCTTTTTTTGGACGCCTCCAAATCAAGCTCAGAGTAGTTAAAATTCGCTCGATAATGACTGCTTAATAGATAAAATCTCAAGGCTTCTCCGTGATAGTGTTTAAGCGCATCTTTGACAAAGAAGCTATTTTGAAGACTTTTACTCATTTTTTCGCCGTTTATTTGGATAAAGCCGTTATGCATCCAGTATTTAGAAAGGTCTTTGTGGTTGGCACATCTGCACTGCGCGGCTTCGTTTTCATGATGAGGAAAGAGCAAGTCTATGCCACCTGCATGTATGTCTATCTCGTAGTTTTCGTCCCCGTTAAAATACTTCTTTATCATGGCGACACATTCGGAGTGCCATCCAGGGCGTCCTTTGCCAAATGGACTTTCATACCATTTTTCATCAAATTTCCACAGCACGAAGTCTTTTTTATCGCGTTTTTTGTCATTTATATCAACTCTTGCTATGGTCTCTAAGTCTGCACTTTTACCGCTTAGGCTAAGATATTCGCCGTCTTTGCTCGTATCAAAATAAACCCCGTCTTCAAGAGTGTAAGCAACATCTTTTTGAAGTAAAATTTGGATATATCTTATCATCTCTTCGATACACTCCGTAGCCTTTGGCGAGATGTCTGGCTCTAGGACGTTTAGTGCGTTCATGTCGGCTTTATAGCTATCTATATAGTGTGAGGTTATCTCTGCTAAACTTTTATTACTTTCGCTCATTTTTTTTAAAATTTTATCATCTATGTCAGTGTAGTTTCTAACAAATTTAACCTTATACCCCAAGGCTTTTAATGTGCGTCTGAGCATATCAAAGCTTATCGCAGATTTTGCATGACCTAAATGTGCATCATCATAAACGGTCGGACCGCATAGATAAATGTTTGCTTCGCCGTTTCTTATCGGCTTAAATTCTAGCTTTTCTTTTTTTACGCTATCAAAAATTTGCATTAAAAAATTCCTTTAAAAATTGTAAAATCACTATCAAAACAGTGCAAGCTAAGAGTATGAGAGAGATTTTTTTAAGTTCGATTATATCTAAAAATTTGCTCCATCCAAAAGCATGGATATATAAAATAAGCTGCAAAAAGCCACCTATCGAGCTTGCTAGAGCTAAACCGCTAGCGGCTAAAAACTGCATTAAAATGACTGCTAATGCGAGATTTACTACAAGGCAGATTATAGAAATTTTAGCGGCTAATTTTTGTTGCATTTTAGCATAAAGCCAAAGGGAAAAAATTTTAGCCAAGCCAAAAGGGGCAAGTCCTAGCATGTATGCACTTAAGACTTGTGCGCACTCTATTGTGTTTTGTCTTGTAAAATTTCCACGCTCAAACAAAAGCCAAACTATAAATTCGCTAAGCATTACGCCGCCTATAGTAGCTAAACTAAGTACGTATAATAACACATAAAAGCTTTTTTTAGTCCAGATAAGTGCGTTTTTTTCGTCTTTTTCTTTAAGGAGTTTTGTTATCTTTGGAAAAAGAGCTTGTGTGAGTGCAATGGCAAATATCGCAAGCGGAAGTTGAAAAATTCTGTTTGCGTAAAACAGATAACTGATACTGCCTGCCGCTAAAAACGAAGCTAACCAAGTATCCATAAAAGCACTTATTTGCATAGCTGATGAGCCAAGTAGCCCGTGGTAAAAATTTATAAAAAATCCTTTGACATTTGCTCGTTTTTTTTGAGTATAAGCTTTTAAGCCACCGACAAAAAGCTTGCCGATACCGTTTATTTTCATAGCAATGATATGTGCTAAAACTTGTAAAACACCACCTATTACAACGCCAAAACTTAGATAGTAAGCAACTATTTTTTCGCTTTGGTTGCGAGATAAGAGTAGGGCGACGATCATTGCTATATTTAAAAGTGCCGTAGAAAAGGCGGTCGTTGCAAAGTGCCCTCTGTATTGAAGCAACGAACCCATAAAAGTAACTATGTATATTAAACCAAGGTAGTAAAAATTTATATTTACCAAAGGCACTGCTTCAAGTATTGCTTCATCACTTAGACCGCTTGCGATTATACGTATAAAATACTCGGTAAAAAGATTAACCGCAAGAGTTAAAATGCCTATAAAAAATAAAAATTTTAAGAAGATTTCTGCTGCAAATATACCTTTTTTCTTTGCTTTGCTAAAATTTGGTAAAAACGCCTGCGTAAAAGCACCTTCGCCAAATATCCTGCGAAATAAATTAGGTATTTTAAATGCAACAAAAAATAGATCGCTAAAAAGTCCTGCGCCCAATATAGAAGCGCTTAAAAGATCGCGCAAAAGCCCAAGAACACGCGACAGCATAATGCCTGCGGAATTTGAAAAAAAGCCTTTTATAAACATAAACCCGCCTAAAAATTTAAAACTATAAATAGTAACAAAATAAATTTTAAAAGGGAATAACATTTACGTTTTTCGTAAAATTTTGATAACAACAGACTAGCTATGGCAAAAATTTGGCGTTTATACTAACCCAACTTTAATTATTTTTTTGAGATAATAGCTGACATTTTTTATCTAAGGTTAAATTTTTGAGCGAAAACATAAAAGAGCAAGAAAATTTTCTAGCTCCAATACAAATAGAAACAGATTCTCCGTATGTCTATATGCGCAAACTTAGTGCGGATCACGGCATACCTGTAGAATTTATTGATTTTCGCATACAAAACATCGTAACTTCTTATACTAACGAAGAAAATTTAGAACCGGTAGTGCTTAATGAGGACGAGCTTAAGATATTTGATGATGATGAATTTTTCTTAGATCCAAAGCTTCACATTACTCAAAACTACCATTTGGAATTTTATGATAAACGTTTGGAAGAGCCTATAAAACTTCCTAAAATTTCTATCGGAGTAAACAGCCTTGTTACTAAGATCATAGTCAAGGTTCATAGAAGTAACGAATGCAAGTATGTGCTCGGATATGAAAAGATAATGTTTGACTATATTGCCAAGCAACTTATGAAAGCCCAAATTTTGATAGGTATCAGAATGGGTGATGCAAAAGAAGAGTTGCTTCGTATAGCGTCTATTTTACGTGTAAAAGACATGATAGATACTGAACGAACTTTTACCTTAACAAGCGGTATAAATCCCGTAAAATCGATCGATGCTCAAACTATATATCATTATAAAACTAAATTTGATAACGAAGAAAACAAGGACAAGATAGACTACGCTAGTCGCGGGTTTTTGCTTGGTGTTATGGAAGATGAGCTGATAATAGAGCAACTAAAGCCAAAAAATGGCTCAAACGGACGTGATGTAAGGGGTAAATTTATATATGTCCCAGAAGCTAAAGTCGATGGTGAACCTGAGATAAATATAACTCCAAATATCATCCGCACAGAAGATGAGGTCTCGGTTAAATTTACGGCAAAAACCTTTGGTTATGTAATAGAAGATAAAGGCGTTTACGACATACAAGATCGCCTTGAGATAAATGAGATAAATTTTAAAAACACAGGTTCTGTTCAAACCGGACTTGACTCAAACGTAACCCTTGTCGTAAAAGAGACAGATGCTGTAAAAGATGCCATCGGAACAGGTGTGGTCGTGGAGGCTGACGAGGTTGAGATAAAGGGCAATGTCGCCTCAAATGCCGTTGTAAAAGCAAATCGCGTGGTTATAGGCGGGCAAACTCATGCAAAGGCTAAAATTTACGCAAAAGATGCCAATATAGGCATACATATAGGGTATGTTGAGGGCGATGACGTGAGTATCGATAGGCTTGAAAATGGTAGCGTCGTTGGCAAAAATGTAACGGTTAAAAGTGTCATAGGTGGTAGTATAACTGCTGAAAATATCTATGTAGAAACACTTGGCTCAAACTGCACATTAACTGCACAAAATTTAATAGAGGTAAAATACCTTCGCGGAACGAATAATAGATTTATCATCGATACTGGCAGGATCAAAGATGACTCTGAAGAGGATATGCAAACTTATGTTAAGCATATAGAGGAGCTTCGAGCCGAGCTTGTATCGATAAAAAAACATCTAGGTGTTAAGAAAAACATTATAGATGAAAACAGAAATTCTATCTATCTCATAAAGGCCAAGGTTGAAGAGCTTACAAAGTCAAAGGTTATACCTCCGGTTACATTTATGAAAAAGCTAAAAGAGTATCAAGAATTAGTAACCGAGTATAACTCTTTATTAAAAGAGCACAAGGATAAAAAAGAGCTGATACTTACTCTTAAAGAGAAGCTTAATGTTATGCAAAACAGCATTTTTGAAGCAAAGATAATCAACCGAAGCACTTGGATAGACTTAAATGAGATCAAATTTATATTAGTTGACCCCCCTCAAAATATCACATACTCTACAAAACAAAATGAAATGGCTCGCGTTATAAGCCTAGAAAAGGTAGAAAATGAAGACGGCGAGACAGAATATAAAATAAAAAGGTCAAATCGCTTGGAAGAATTTGAGCAAAAACAAAAGCAGGAAAAAGAATGATAAAGGCTATAGAGGGTGTAATAACTAAAAAAGACCCCGGTTTTGTGGTATTAAAAACACTTAGCGGGATTAGTTATGGGGTGTTTATATCGCTGTTTTGTTCTGCAAAACTTGAAAGTGGAACCAAGATAGAACTAAATATCACTCAGATTATTAGAGAAGATGCAAATTTACTGTATGGATTTTTAGACATTAACGAACAAAAGATGTTTGAAATGTTGATAAAACTTAGCGGAATAGGCGCATCAACGGCAATGGCGGTTTGTTCAAGTCTTACTCCAAATGGCTTTACAAATGCCGTGTTAAACGGAGATGCCGACACGATAAAGCAAGTCCCAGGTATAGGTCCAAAGACTGCTCGTAGAATAATTGCAGAGCTAAGTGACGCAAAACTAATAAGCGAAGAGAGTGTGCCAAGTCATCAGTCAGAAGCACTACTTGCGCTTGAAGCGCTTGGCTTTAAAAGAGAAAAAATAGTTAAAATTTTACCCGAGTGCAAGAGTTTAAATACTAGCGATCTTATAAAAGAAGCACTTAAAAAATTAGCATAAATAAAGGAAAAATATGAAATTAGGTATAGTTTTTGGGGCTAAAAGTTACGAACATGAAATAAGCATAATAAGCGCTATCGTGTTAAAAAATATCTTAAAGCAAGAGCTTACTTTTGTTTTTTGCGATGGGGAGCGTGACTTCTACCTTATAGAAAAAGACGACATGAGAGCAAATTTCTTTAGCACAGGCAAGTATAAAAAATGTAAAAAACTATTCTTGTCTCAAGGCGGATTTTACACACATTCACTCTTTGGTGTAAAAAAACTTGAAACCGAAATCTATATAAATCTTATCCACGGCATGGATGGTGAAGACGGCAAGATAGCATCGTTGTTTGATTTTTACGGTATCGAGTATATAGGGCCTAGACTTGAGGCTAGCGTGTTGAGTTTTAACAAAGAACTTACTAAATTTTTAGCTAAAAAAGCTAATGTCAAAACGCTTGAATACGAGATTATAAAAAGAGGCAAGCTTCCTACTATAAATTTCCCCTTTATCCTAAAGCCGCTTAGGCTAGGAAGTAGTATCGGAGTTGGCGTCGTAAAAGATGAAAGTGAACTTGAATACGCACAAGATGTCGCATTTGAATTTGACGATGAGGTCTTAGTCGAGCCTTTTATTAAGGGTGTTAAAGAGTATAATTTAGCAGGCTGCAAGATAAATGGTGAGATTAAAATCTCTATCGTTGAAGAGCCAAGAAAAAAAGAATTTTTAGACTATGAACAAAAGTATCTTAGCTTTTCAAATGAAAACAAAGTCGCTAAAGCTGAAATTTCAAAAGAGCTCGAAGATGAACTAAAGTCGGCATTTGCAAAAATTTACGAGTGCGGGTTTGATGGAGCGCTTATACGTTGCGACTTTTTCGTTATAGATGATAAAGTGTATTTAAATGAGATAAATCCAAACCCTGGAAGCTTGGCAAACTATCTTTTTGATGACTTTGAGGGGGTTTTAAATGAGTTGGCAAATTCACTTACAAAACCAAAAAACATCAAAGTTGATTATAAATTTTTAAATTCAATAGTGCATTCAAAAGGCTCAAAAGTATAAGAACGTAAGCAAATCATAAATAAAAATATGTTAAATTTTACATAAAATTTTATGTAAAGAGATGTTATGACTACGTTTAGTAAAGATGAAATTTATACCGCAACCGAGGTTGTGAGAAATTTTAGCTCTATCCTAACAAGGATAAGCAAGAACGAGATAAAACGCGCGGTTATCGTAAAAAACAACAAATTTGAGGCTGTTTTATTAAACATGAGCGAATACGAACGTCTGGAAAAAGCGGTAGCCGTCTTAGAGGCTATTTATAGCTCTAAAAAGCGAGAAAATAATGGCGAGTAAGAAGATAAAAGTCGGCTTTGAAAGCTATGATATAAGTTATGAAATTTTAAATCCAAAATGTGAAAACGCCATATTATTTTTGCATGGCTGGGGTGCAAACAAAGAGATAATGAAAAAGGCTTTTGGTGCGCATTTGACAAATTTTTGTCATATTTATGTCGATATGCCTGGTTTTGGAGCAAGCAGTATAAACTCTCCTTTAAAAACAAAAGACTACGCGAAAATCATTCGTGCTTTTATCGCTGAACTTTCAACTAAACCCGCCATCATCGCAGGTCATAGCTTTGGAGGTAAGGTTGCAACACTACTTGAGCCTGCAAATTTAGTTCTTCTAAGCTCTGCTGGCATAGTTGAGAAAAAGCCTTTGTCAGTTAGGTTTAAGATAGCTGTTTTCAAGCTTTTTAAGTTACTGGGATTTGGTAAATTCTATAGACTTTTTGCCTCAAAAGATGTAAGTGGGATGAGTAGAACTATGTATGAAACCCTAAAAAACGTTGTTGACGAGGACTTTTCATCTAAATTTGAAAATTTTAAAAACAAAGCCTTAATATTTTGGGGTAAAAACGACAGAGCTACCAGTCTAAAAAGTGGCGATAAGATACATAAATTTATAAAAAATAGCGAATTTTTTCCGCTTGAGGGCGATCATTTTTTCTTTTTACTTCATGCTAAATTTATATCGCAAACGATAGAAGATGGCATGGGTGTCGATACTATGGTCGATATAGATTTGCAAGAAGATAGTGGTATAGAGGAGATAAGGTGAGCCTAGAGGAGTTGTTTTTTAATGTTAGTAAGGTATTTTTTATTTATGCGATATCGTTTTATACGATAACTTGCTTTCAGTGGTTTTCTTATCGTTTTGAGCGAGTTGTTTTTCATTTTACAAAACCGCTTTGGCACGTTTTTTTTGCCATAGTTCCGCTTGTTCTTTTTTATACGACTGGAGAGTATTTTTATATTTATTTTTATTTTGCGTATCTGCCAAGTCTTTATTTGTGGCATAAAAAGCTTGACAAGAAGCTTGTTTTTACCGCTAGAATTAAGAGATTTTTTATATTTTTAACACTTGCTGTTGTCTCTTTTGGAGTTATGAATTTTATTATAAATGGTAAATTTGATACCGATGTTTTGTTAATTATCGCAGCTTCATTGGTTTTAAGTCATTTTTATGAAAAGATAAATGCTTTAAATTTTAGAAAAAAAGCCGATAAAAAGCTAGCTCTTTTGCCTGAACTAAAAATAATCCTAATCACTGCAAGTTACGGAAAAACAAGTATCAAAAATTTTCTTTTTGAGCTTTTAAGAGATGATTTTATATGCCATAAGACACCAAGAAGCGTAAATACTTTGACGGGGCTGATCAAAGACGTAAACGAGAATTTGACTTCGCAGACACAAATTTATATAGCCGAAGCAGGCGCTAGACTTAAGGGTGACATAGCTCAGATTACGGAATTTTTAAATCCCCACATTGTCGTAGTTGGTGAGATAGGTGCTCAGCATATTGAGTATTTTAAAAGTCTTGAAAACATACGCTCAACAAAGCTTGAGGCGCTTTGTAGTAAAAGGCTTGAAGCAGCTTTTTTACATAGCTCGACATTACAAAACCCAGATGATAAGCAAGAAATTTATGATGAAAGCTTAAGCGATGTAAAGGCTGATCTTAGTGGCTTAAATTTCATACTTGATGGTAAAAGCTATCACGCAAACTTGCTTGGTAAATTTAATGCCGTAAATTTAGCCGCATGTATAAAAGTGGCTAAAATTCTTGGTGTAAGCGAAGAGAAGATAGATAAAAACCTCTCAAAAATTAAAAACGTAGAACATCGTTTGCAAAAGATAGAAGCAGGTGGAAAGCTGATAATAGACGATAGCTTTAACGGAAATTTTGCAGGTATGAGTGCTAGCTATGAGCTTGTGAGCACATTCGAGGGACGAAAGGTATTAATAACTCCCGGTATTGTTGAGTCAAGTCCGCAAGAAAACGAAAGGCTTGGTAGGATCATAAATGAAATTTTTGATGTTGTTATGATATCAAGCCCATTAAATGCACAAGCGCTTTTAAAAAGTATAATAAAACCGCAGATAATCATCATAAAAGATAAGGCTAATATGCAAGAAATTTTGGCAAAAAACACTAAAATAGGCGATGTTATATTGTTTTCAAACGACGCACCAAGTTTTATGTAATGAAAAAGATTATATTGTTTTTATTTTTTACACTTTTGGCTTTTAGCTTTGACATCGACGACTTTGATAAGGGCATGTATGAGCTAAAAGAGGGAAATTTTAACGCTGCATTTGAGATATTTTATGCAGGGTGTGAGTCAAATGACGATATGGCTTGCGAGGAGCTAGGGCTTATGTATATAAACGATGAAGTAAGTCCTAAGCTTGATACAAGACTAGAAAAAAGAGATAGCTTGGAGCTTGGAATTTTATATTTAATGAAAAGTTGTGATGAGCTTGGTTATCTAAATGCTTGTGAAAATATCTTAAATTTAAAAGAAAATTTTACGATACAAGATGAAATTATAAAGCGTGCAAAAGAGCGTTATAGCGAGCTTTTTAATGAATTTAACGCAAATGAAAATTTAAAAGAAGATAATGCAACTCAAACAAGAGGCGAGTAAAATTTAATCGCCTATCTTGCTTTTGTTAGCGTCAGGAATTTCTAACGATATGATCGCGAAGTCATGGCATGCGCTCATGTTGCCAAGCTCACAACCAAGGTTATAATACTCTGCGGCTTTGGCTTGATTTTTTTGCATTTCAAATATAATGCCAAGACGGTAACAGTCCTTTGCAACCGAATTTTTACACCCTTGCTCTAAGGCGCTCATTTCTTGTGTTATATCGCTTTGGTCTGCAAAAATTTGTATAAACATAAACACGCACGCAAGTAAAATTCTCATTATTTACCTCTGTTTTCTATGATTTTTTTTGTCTCTCTTGCTATTTCAAGCTCTTCATTTGTCGGTATGACAAAGACCTTTGTTCTAGCATCGTCCTCATCAAGACATCTTTCTGATGAATTTGAGGTATCAAAATTCAAATCGTGGTTGATATGAATGCCTAAAATTTTTAGATCATCACAAATTTTTTGGCGTGTGTTTGGAGCATTTTCGCCGATACCACCGGTAAAGATTATCGCATCAACTCTGCCTAAAACTGCGTAATATGCACCGATATATTTTTTGACACGGTAACAAAACATATCAAAAGCAAGTTTTGCTCGTTCGTCGCTTTGCATTTTAGCAACCACGTCTCTCATGTCGCTTGAACCACAAATTCCAAATAGCCCGCTTTTTTTATTTAAAAATGTATCTATCTCGTCCCATTTTAGCACGTTTGCGTTTAGCAGATAGACAAGTGCTGCAGGGTCTATGTCGCCACTTCTAGTTCCCATTATAAGTCCTTCAAGCGGACTAAGTCCCATAGAAGTATCTACGCTTTTTCCATTTTGCACCGCACATACGCTAGCGCCATTGCCAAGATGAAGGGAAATGGCGTTAAATTTATCGTGATCTATACCCATTAAGGTCGCCGCGCGTTTGCAAACATAATTATGAGAAGTGCCGTGAAAGCCGTATTTTCTTATATGATGTTCTTTGCAAATTTCATATGGAAGAGCGTATCTATAGGCGTATTCTGGCATGCTTTGGTGAAACACCGTGTCAAAAACAACTACATGCGGGACGTTTTTACTACTTTGCATTGCGTTTTTAATCCCCGCTATATGTCCTGGGTTATGAAGAGGTGCCAGTGGGCTGGTCTCTTCTATCTTTTTTATAACTTCATCGTTTACTAGCATAGAGCTAAAGAAATTTTCTCCTCCATGGACGATGCGATGTCCTATGCCGTCAAGTTCGCTTAGATCATGAAGAGTGTTTGACTCTCTAAATAGCTCATTCATAACCTCAAGTCCCTCGTGGTGATCTTGTATGGGTAAAAATTTTTCATAAACTTTTCCGTTTGCTTTTAAAACGGCTCTTGATTTTTCCGCACCGATTTGCTCGATTATCCCGCTTGCGATACTCTCTTCATTTTGCATTAAAAATAGTTGAAATTTTATAGAACTACTTCCGGAATTTAAAACTAAAATTTTCATATTACTCTCCTGCTTGTATGGCGCTTATTAGGACTGTATTTACTATATCTTCAACCAAACAACCGCGACTTAGATCATTTACAGGCTTGTTTAGTCCTTGAAGCACAGGACCCATCGCAACGGCATTTGCACTTCTTTGGACGGCTTTATAGCAGATATTTCCGCAGTTTAAATTTGGAAAGATAAATACATTTGCTTGTCCTGCTACATCTGAATTTGGCATTTTTTTGGCTGCCACATCCATATCTATCGCCGCGTCGTATTGTATTGGTGCGGCTATTTTTAAACTAGGATCAAGCTCTAGCGCTATCCTCGCAGCTTCTTTTACAAATTCCACATCTTTTCCGCTTCCACTATTTGCGGTTGAGTAGCTTAACATAGCTATGCGTGGCTCTATACCAAAAGAAATAGCGCTTTTTGCCGTGCTAACAACTATGCTTGCAAGCTCTTCTTCGTTTGGATTTGGCGTTATAGCGCAGTCGGCAAAGGCAAAAATTTCCTCATCCATCGCCATAAAAAATACGCCAGAAACCAGTTTTGTGTCCGGTTTTGTTTTGATTATCTGAAGGGCAGGGCGTATGGTGTCAGCAGAGCTTGTATTTGCCCCGCTTACCATAGCATCAGCCAAGCCTTCATAAACCAACATGGTGGCAAAATAAGTCGGATCGCACGCCATTTCGCGCGCTTTTTCTATACTAATACCTTTTGTTTTTCTAAGCTCGTAAATTTTATCGGCAAAGTCATTTGAGTGGTTGTTTTGTTTTGGATTTATGATAGTAGCTTTTTTTAGATCAAGTCCTAGTTTTAAAGCGTTTTTGTCTATTTTGTTTTTATCGCCCAAAAGTGTGATCTTAACCGCATCTTGTTTTAATAAAATGTCGGCTGCTTTTAAAATTCTCTCATCTTCACTCTCTACTAAAACTACGTTTTTATGAAATTTCTTTGCTCTTTTTGCAAGATCGTATGCAAATTTATAAGGCGTGATTATATTTTGTGTTGAAGCTAAAATTTCATCTACACTATCGGTTATTAAAAGCTTTGAATTTTTATTTAGGCTTTTTAATGCCTTTAAATTTTTTAGCTCAAATATCGGAGCATTTAAATTTTTTGCGATTTTTAAATTTAGCTCATTTTTCCCAAACACGCTAAAACTTTCGCAACCTTTTATGATAACAAAGTCGTTTTGTGCTTTTAAATTTTCAAATTTTTCTATGAGTTTAAGGAAAAATTCCTTTTCGTTGGAGTTTGTAAAATCATCTTTATCTTGTTGTGTAAAAAATATTTCAAATTCTGCGATATTTTTAAATTTGTTTAAGATATTTCGCTTAAAATAAGAGAAATTTTCATCGCAAATAGTGTAACAAAAATTCATCCTGAAACCTTTTTTGGAACTTTATTTGCTTGATTTTAGCATAAAAATAGAAAAATTTTTAAGGTTTTTTATGAGAATTAGAAATTGTATGACGATTTTTGCTACGAGTTTACTTTTTTTAGGTTGCACCCCAAGCGTTGATCCGCATATTAATATGGAGCCACCGGTTTATGTCGAGCAACTACCGTCAAAAGATAGTGGAAGTGGTCAAAGTAACGCAGGAAGTCTTTACGGTCGCGGAAAAGACCCGTTATTTTCGGATCGTAAAGCTATGAATGTAAATGATATCGTAACTATCGTGATATCAGAGACTGCAAGTCAAACATCAACAGGAAGCAAACAAACAAGTAAAAACAGCACAACCTCTTTGGGAGCCGGCACTTTTACTGCAGGAGGCTCACCGTTATCAAATGTAGCAAGACAGCTAAATAAATACGGCAACATAGGCTTTAGTGCAGGCGGAGAGAATTCTTTTAATGGCAGCGGAACAACAAGTAGAAACGAGCGCTTTAACGCAACTATCTCGGCACGTATAATTAAAATTTTAAATAATGGCAATTATTTCATAGAGGGCAATCGCGAACTTTTAATAAACGGTGAAAAGCAGATTATGCAAGTAAGCGGTGTTATACGCCCGTATGACATTTCTCAAACAAACGAAATAGACTCAAGATATATCGCTGACGCAAAAATTTTATACAAAACAGAGGGTGATGTTGATAGATCTACCAAAAAACCATGGGGAACTCGCATAATGGAAGCCATCTGGCCTTTTTAATGCTTCAAATTTAAACAGCTCACTCACTTGAGGGGTCGTTTAATAAATTTAAACTACGTAAAAATTTCAAAAAGTGTAACAAAAATTTTTAATTTATGATTAAATTTGATCAAAATCATGTGATTTTAACGTAATTTGAGATATAATCTAACATAAATTTTTAAAAGTAAGGCGATAAATAATGAAAGAGTTAAACGGCTCACAAATGATCAGCGAAGCGCTTAAACTCGAGGGTGTCGAAGTTGTTTTTGGCTATCCTGGCGGTGCTGCGCTAAATATCTATGATGAAACATATAAGCAAGAGTATTTTAGACATGTTCTTACTCGTCATGAGCAAGCAGCCGTTCATGCTGCAGACGGTTATGCGCGTGCTAGCGGTAAAGTAGGAGTTGCTTTTGTTACTTCAGGACCAGGATTTACAAATGCCGTTACGGGCTTAGCTACGGCATATAGCGATAGCATCCCTTTGGTGCTCATTAGCGGACAAGTCGCCACATCACTAATCGGAACAGACGCATTTCAAGAGATAGATGCGGTCGGCATATCTCGTCCCTGTGTTAAGCATAACTACTTAGTTAAAAATATTGAAGAGCTGCCTAGAATTTTAAAAGAAGCGTTTTATATAGCTCGCACCGGACGACCGGGTCCTGTTCATGTCGATATACCAAAGGATATAACTGCTGCTATAGGAAAATTTGAGTATCCAAAAGAGATAAATATCCCGACATACAAGCCTACTTATAAGGGCAACGCAAAACAGATAAAAAAAGCTGCCGAGATCATCGAAGCAAGCAATAGACCGCTGCTTTATATAGGAGGCGGTGCGATCATAAGCGGAGCTAGTGAGCTAATTAGAGAATTTGCTAAAAAGACAGGAATTCCTGCCATAACTACGCTTATGGGGCTTGGTGTTATGAGAGATGATGACGAGTTAAATTTAGGCATGGCAGGTATGCACGGAAGTTATGCTGCTAACATGGCTCTTAGCGAAAGCGATCTTTTGATAGCCTTGGGAGCTAGGTTTGACGATAGGATAACAGGTAAATTAAGCGAATTTGCAAAACACGCTAAGATAATTCACGTAGACATCGATCCAAGCTCTATCTCAAAAATAGTTAATGCACATTTTCCGATAGTTGGCGATCTAAAATCAGTTCTTAGTGAACTCATGGGTCGCATAAATGCTAAACCTAAAAACTTTGAAAAATGGCGTGAAATTTTAGCTCGCTACAACTCTTTGTATCCTTTGAAATACACAGATAGCGAGGAAGTTTTAAAACCTCAGTGGGTTATAGAAAAAACATCACAAATGGTAGGCGATGATGTAGTTGTGTCTACCGATGTTGGACAACATCAGATGTGGGTTGCGCAATTTTTTGCCTTTAACAAACCTAGACAGCTTGTAACAAGCGGTGGTCAAGGGACTATGGGCTTTGGTTTACCTGCTGCTCTTGGTGCAAAATGGGCTGTTGGCGATAAGCCTGTTATAAATTTTACCGGCGATGGTTCTATTCTTATGAATATCCAAGAGCTTATGACCTCGGTTGTTGATAAAAAGCCAGTTGTAAATATCATCTTAAACAACAGCTTTTTGGGTATGGTTCGTCAGTGGCAGACATTTTTCTATGAGCATAGATATTCAAACACTGATCTTAGTATCCAGCCTGACTTTGTCAAGCTTGCGGAAAGTTTTGGCGGAGTAGGTTTTAGGGTAAAAACCAAAAAAGAATTTGAAGATGCGTTAAACGCAGCACTTAAGAGCGATAAAATTTCACTTATCGACGTCGTGGTAGATCGCTTTGAAAATGTTCTTCCGATGGTTCCTGCAGGGGCTGCGATATACAACATGATACTTGATGATAAGGGTCAAAAATGAGTGCAATAAGAAGAGCAATATCAGTTATAGTTTTAAACGAACACGGAGTTTTATCTAGGATCTCAGGGCTTTTTGCCGGGCGAGGTTACAATATCGACAGTCTTACTGTTGCCCCTATCCCTGAAAGCGGTTTTTCTCGTTTAAGTATCGTTACAAGCGGAGATGAGCGAGTTTTAGAGCAGATAGTAAAGCAACTTCACAAGCTCATACCCACTTACAAGGTTATAGAAAGCGGTGAATTTGTGGAAAAAGAGATGGCTCTTATCAAAATTCCTCTAAATGAAAATTTTGGTGGGCTTGATGCGATACTAAAAGCATATAATGGAAGCGTGGCAAATACAAATGAAAACTATATCATTGTTATGGTTGCCGATGATGCAAATAGGATAGATAATTTCCTAAAAGCGATAAAGAAATTTAATCCGGTAGACATCGTTCGCGGTGGATCGATTTTGATGGATATATAAGATGAAATTAAGTGAAATTGCACAAAAAACGGGCGCGAGTTTTGACGGAGAAGATATTGAAATTTTTGCATTAAATTCTCTTAAAAATGCAAATAAAGCCGAACTTACGTATTGTGACGGCGAGAAAAATGCTAAATTTATAAGCGGTTCAAATGCGGGAGCAATTTTAGTAACTAAAAATTTACTTGAATTCGTTCCTTCGGGCATGACGGCACTGGTGTGTGATAATCCCCATTTAGCGTTTGCCATACTTAGTAAGGATTACGCAAAGCCGTTATTTTGCGAGAAAAAAGACTCAAGCATAGATCCTAGCGCAAATATAATGCCAAATGTATATATCGGATCAAATGTTGTGGTTGGGGAAAATACCGTCATTATGGCGGGGGCATTTTTAGGCGATAATGTAAAAATCGGCAAAAACTGCATAATCCATCCAAACGTAGTGATATATAACGACTGTATCGTAGGTGATGAGTGTCATTTGCTTGCAAATTGTGTCATAGGCTCTGACGGGTTTGGTTATGCACATACAAAAACAGGCGAGCATGTCAAAATTTACCACAACGGCAATGTTGTCTTAGGTAATTACGTAGAGATCGGTGCATGCACTACGATAGATAGAGGCGTGTTTGAAAGCACTGTTGTGGCTGATTTTAGCAAGGTTGATAATTTGGTTCAAATAGGTCACAACTGTGAACTTGGCATGGGATGTCTTATTGTCTCACAAACAGGACTTGCTGGCTCAACTATACTTGGTAGAAACGTTGTTATGGGCGGACAAAGCGGTTCTGCAGGACATGTGAGTGTCGGCGACTTTGCGCAAGTAGCTGCACGTGGAGGCGTTAGCAAAAATTTAGAAGGCGGTAAAAAATACGCAGGAGCTTACCCTATAATGGAGCTTGCAGAGCAGTTTAAATTGCAGGCTAAAATTTCACGATTTTTTAAGAAAAAATAAAATTTAACGAAGCTTTGTGCAAGCTCAAGGCTTTGTTTCTACTCTTTTTTACTTTTAAACCAAAATACAAAAATCAAAATCATAACAATGACAAGCATCGCTATGCTTAGCACAAAGGTCCCATTTTCCGTCTGGCTTAAAAACATTCCGTTTGTATTCATTCCAAAAAAACTTGTGATAAAATTTAACGGCAAAAATAGCAATGAAAGCAGAGTTAACGTATAGATGTTGCGGTTTATCTTCTCGCTTCTTATGTTTTGTATATAGTTAAATATCTCTTCGGCTTTTACGGCATTTTCATTTACTACATTTTTAAAGATATTTGCTTCATATGTATAGTTTTGCAGTAGTTTTTTTAATGCAGGCTGTTCGTTTTGACATATGGCAAGTGCTTCGTAAAAGTGTGAAATTTTGTTTTGAAATTTATGAATTTCATACTTTAAAACAGGGTGTTTTTTTATAAAATTTGAAAAATACCTATGGTTTGTATAAATTTTTTCATAACTTTCAAGCTGGGCTGAGTGTTCTAAAATTTTATTTCTAAACTCGCTTGTTATCTTCTTAATGACGGCGATAAAGTCGTTGGCGTTTATCTGTGTTATGCCGTCATCTGTATAAATTTTACCCTCTTTAAAGATAAATTTATAACTTTTAACACTATCGTCCGTTACAAGGTATAAATACTCATACATATCGGTGTAAAAATACCCCGATATACTATGAACTATATCAGTCATTTACTCTTCTTTTTGCGTAAAAGTTGATTTTAAATTTAGCAAACTCACCCTTTGCTATCGCCTCGCGAATTTGTTTCATTAAATTTAGATAATAGTGCAGGTTATGTAGGCTTGCAAGACGGAAAAATGTAAGCTCACGTGCCTTAAACAGGTGGTTTAAATACCCGCGCGAGTAGTTACGACAGGTATAGCAGTCACACTCTGGATCTATCGGCGCATGATCATTTATAAATTTGGCCGATTTCACATTTATCTTGCCAAAGCTTGTAAAAAGCGTGCCATTTCTTGCGTTACGTGTAGGCATAACACAGTCAAACATATCCACTCCGCGTTCTACGTTTTCTACCAAGTCTTCAGGTGTGCCTACGCCCATGAGATAGCGCGGACGCGCCGGGTCGGTAAATGGTATCACTCCCTCAACCGTGTCATACATCTCTTGGCTGCTTTCGCCAACACTAAGCCCGCCGATAGCAAGACCGTCAAAGTCCATCTCGCAAAGCGACTGTGCACAAAATTTACGTGCCTCATAGTCCGTGCCACCTTGGATGATACCAAAGATATTTTGCTTAAGACCCACGCCCTCATTTTGTTTAAATTTATGATATCTTATCGCTTCATCAGCCCATTTAATCGTGTGTTTTAGGCTTAGCTCTACGCGCTTTTTCTCAGCAGGAAGTGCCACAAGGTCATCAAGTATCATCATAATGTCGCTTCCTAAGTCATACTGTGTATCAAGCACGCTTTTTGGTGTGAAGTAGTGAGTTGAGCCATCGATGTGGCTCTTAAATTTTATACCGCCATCGTCATTTTTGGTGTTTGAACGAAGTGAGAAAGCTTGAAATCCACCGCTATCGGTTAAAAACGAGCGGTCAAATTTAGAAAATCCATGAAGTCCGCCAAACCCTTTTACTATATTGCTTCCTGGGCGCAAGTACATGTGGTATGTGTTTGCGAGTATGATTTTAGCGTCTAGTATTTCTTTCATATCGGTAGCGTCTAAGCTCTTTACAGCGCCAACCGTGCCAACAGGCATGAAAACGGGTGTAGCGATCTCTGAGTGAGCTGTTTTTAATATACCGGTTCTTGCGTTACCATCGGTTTTTGTTACTTTAAATTCCATTTGTTTTCCTTTTCTTAAACCGCGATTTTAGCAAAAAAATGTTTATTTTGAAATTTTATCTTGCTTTTATAGGTTTTAAAGTAAAATTTAAAACCTAATTATCGCATTTTAAGGAAAATTTTTGTCAAACTCACAAAGTATCGTTTTTACAAAAAACCAGAGCTTGGCTAAGCTTATTTTTAAAGAAGATGTGAGCTATAAAGATGCGAAAATTTTACGACCTATTTTTTTAACATTATCAAAATTTAACGGCGATATCGAGATAGATATGACGGAGCTTGAAAGGATAGACTACTCCGTTTTGATCCTACTTAAAAATAGCATTAAAAATAAAAAATACGATATAAAAGTTAATAATCCAAAAATCAAAGCCATGTTAAATTTAGTCGATGATAAAAATATCGACACAAGTTATTTCCCTGCTCAAAACAAGCTAAATTTCTTCGCTCGTTTAGGTGAGAAAATTTGCGACGGAATTGTAAATTTATTGGAATTTTCTGCATTTTTGGGTGAATTTATCATCAAAACTCTTAAAATTTTAATTAATCCCACTCAGCTTAGGTTTAAGGAATTTAGTAACTACATAAAAGACGCCGGTGTAAATGCCGTGTTTATCGTATCTTTGACCGCATTTTTGATAGGCGTAGTACTTGCTTATCTTGGAAGTTCCATGCTTGCAAATTTTGGAGCAAGCATATTTATAGTTGAGATAATGGGAATTTTGACTCTTCGTGAGGTCGCTCCGCTTATTGCAGCTATCGTAGTTGCAGGTAGATCGGCATCAAGCTTTACTGCTCAAATAGGCGTTATGAAGCTAACCGAAGAGATAGATGCGATGAAAACGATGGGCTTTAAACCGTTTAATTTTCTAGTTCTTCCTCGTATTATAGCTATGGTTTTGTGCCTGCCTGTGATAATTTTTATCGCTGATGCGGTTAGTATATTTGGGCAGATGCTAGTTTGTGAAAATTTGCTAGATATAAGCTTTAGCGACTATCTTGCTAGGTTTAAAGACATGATCGAAATTCGACATTTTGTAGTCGGTATGATAAAAGCACCGTTTTTTGGTGCAGTCATAGCGATGATTGGCTGCATGAGAGGGTTTGGAGTAAGTCAAAGCGCTCAAAGTCTTGGCGAGATGACTACGATAAGTGTTATAAATGCGATATTTTGGGTTATAGCGCTTGATGCGTTTTTTGCGATAATTTTTATGTGGTTAGAGATATGAGAGATATTATTAGGGGTGAAAATATCACGACAAGTTACGGCGAACGTATAATGCACGATAATGTCAGCTGGAGTATCAAGGAGGCTGAAATTTACGGCTTTTTGGGTGGTAGCGGTAGCGGCAAAACAACACTTATGAAGACGATGATATATTTAAAAGAGCCAAATTTGGGCGATATCTACTTTGATGGCGTAAATATGTGGAAAAGTGATATCGCAACACAAGCTAAGATAAAGCTTCAAAGCGGGACGATGTTTCAGTTTGGTGCGCTTTATAGCTCTATGACGATACTTGATAATGTCGGTGTTATGCTGGTTGAATACTCTAAATTTAGCAAGCGACAGATAGATGAGATCGCGATGTTTTGGATACAAAAGGTAGGCCTTAAAAAAGAGGCGGCTTCATTATATCCAAGTGAGCTTAGCGGTGGTATGAAAAAACGTGCTGCACTTGCGCGAGCTCTTGTGCTTAGCCCTAAAGTTTTATTTTTAGATGAGCCAAATAGCGGACTTGATCCCGTTAGTTCACGTCAAATGGACTCTCTTGTAAGGGATTTGAGGGATTCGCTTGGGCTTACGGTTGTTATGGTTACTCACGATGCAGACAGTATCTTTGATATACTTGATCGTTTTTTGATAATAGAAAATAAAAAAATCGCCTTTGAGGGAACGCTAAGTGAGCTTGAAAAAGCCGATCGAAACCCTCTTGAAGAGTTGTTTAAATCAAGGAAAAAATAATGGAAAATAGAAATTCCTATACCATAGTCGGTATGTTTTTTATAACCTGCCTTAGCGCACTTGCCGTATTTATCTGGTGGATGACAAATAACGACACGAAGCTTGATTATGTTAATTACTATATAAGGACAAACGAGCTTCCAAGCGGTGTTAAGGCTGACTCTTTGGTTAAATTTATAGGAGTTCCCGCAGGAAGTGTTAGTAGGATCGACTTTGTAAAAGATAGCAGTGCTTTAATCGAAATAACACTAAAGATTAGAGATGATCTACCTATTAAAAAAGACAGTGTGGCAAGTATCGAGCTTCATCCTATAAGTGGAGTTGCAACGATAAACATAAGTCGTGGAACACAAGACTTTAAAAAGGATGAACGTTTGGTTTTAGAACTTGAGGCTAGTTTGTTTTCAAAGCTTGGAAATAACGCTCAAAATATCACAGAAAAGCTAAGTCAAAGCCTTGATAAGCTTGATAATTTCTTCTCTGATAAAAATATGGCCCACTTACAGTCGATCCTTGAAAACATCGATGCGTTCACTAAAGAGCTAAATGATAAAGAGAGCATGGCAAATGCAAAAGTCATGGTGGAAAATTTAAAAAACATAACATCCGATTTTGAAAAAGCACAGATAAAAGAACTTGTGTCAAATTTAAACGGGCTTGTTGACAGTTCAAATTCTTTTGTGGTTTCTGCTGACAAAAATGCGAAAGAATTTTCCTCTTTGCAACAGCTGTTGAGACAAAAGCTACAAGACGGCGAGTATGACCTTAAAAATGCGCTAAGCCCAACCATGCTTGAGGCGACTAAATTTCTAAGTGATTTTCAAAAAACATTAAGAGAATTTAGAGGTGCGCTTTATCGTTTGGAAGATAACCCTTATGAATTTTTCTTTAAAGATGTAGAAAATAAAAAACAAAATGGAGAGTGAAATGAGAAAATTTACATTAGCCCTTGTATCTTTGATAATCTTAAGCGGTTGTTCGATAAAAACAACGGTTGCGCAACCGGATATGTATGAAATTTACTACTCAAACAAGGAGTGCAGGGCAGTTAAAAATGCTTCTAAAAATATCTACATAGATAGCGTAAGTGCGCTTGATCTAGTAGATAGTAGGAGAATTTTAATCGTTGCCGAAAATAATAAGATAAGATACTTAGACGATGCAAAATTTGTAGCTATGCCAAGTGAGATGATATACAAAGCGCTTGTGAAAGGGGTTTACTCAAACTGCGGTCTATCTCCTGTTTTTGCACCAGGCACAAATGACAGTAGGCTAAAGGTAAATTTAATCTCACTTCAAATAAGAGGCGATAAGGCTGAAGTAACGATGGCCTATGAACTGTTTAACGCCTCAAGATCGATAAAGTCAGGGATAATAAACAAAGAACTTTTTTGTCCGGATCCTAGCTCAAAAACAGTATTTGAAACTATAAACAAAACCGTAAATATAGCGATCGATACGCTTTTGTCTGAAATTGTGATAGATTAAGTCCGTTTTGCTATAATGCCGCCTTTAATGGGAGTATTTATGAAAAAAATTTTAATAATAGCAGACGGAATACTTGCTGAAAATTTTATTAAAAGACTTTTAAAAGCAAAGTCCGTATCTCATCACTATACGATCGTTATCGAAAAAAACGGGATCATATCATATGATATGAATCTTGAAAATTTTAGTTTTTATTATTTTGATCCGACAAGCTTTTCTAAGCTAAAAGGTGTTGCCGATGGCTATTTTAGTCAGTTTCTAATAGTCATGCAAAACAAAGCCGATGCATTTGCTGCTTATGAAAATTTAAGAAAAATAAGTACTAGGACAGAGCTTGTTTTTATGAATATATGGGAGCTTACAAAAGAGGAAAAAGAGCGCATAAGTTCGGATAAGCATTTGGAATTTGAAGATGTAAGGGAGATCGTCTCTTCTCGCTTGATGGACTGTATGCCTGATGTTCCTGTTTTGGCTGACAACATTGGTCTTGGCGAGGGCGAGATAATGGAAGTAAAAGTGCCTATCGGCAGTGCATATATGTATAGGCATATAAATGCCATTCAGCAAAAAAGGTGGAGAATTTCGCTTGTTTATCGTATGGGCGAGATAATACTTCCAAAGCCTAGCGTGATGATACAGCCAAACGATACGCTTTTAATAGTTGGCGATCCTAACGTTTTGCAAAATGTTTATCGTTCTATAAAACGTGAGCCGGGACAGTTTCCAAGCCCTTTTGGAAGCAATATCTATACGATAATAGACATGCATGAAATGAGTAAAGAGCGAGTTGCAAAGCTTATAGAAGATAGCTTGTTCTTAAATTCTAAGCTAAATAATAAGCGCTTGATACTTAAGGTTTTAAATCCGACTTTGGGCAAAAATTTAGATATGCTAAAAAGCATAAAAGATAAAAAAATAAACGTTTTGTTGGATTATTTCTCACAGGATCTAGCTTATATAAAACAAGAAATTTTTAAATTAGATGTCGGTATGATCGTTAGCGATGATGAGTATTTCTTTAAATTTCAAAAATTTTTCTACTCGCTAAAACTACCTGTTTTAAAGACGGGCAAGCTAGACTTAAAACAGGTAAAAGAGGGTGTTATACTTGGAGAAGAGAGTCAAGAGATCGAAAATCAATCCGCCGTCATAATGGACTGTTGCGCGCAGCTTAGTCTTGATATGAAATTTTATCATTTTGATAGCCAAAATAGCGATAAAGACGCTTTGACAGAGCATTTTGAAAGTATAAGCAACCTATTTTCAAGACGTATAACCATAGAGAGTAGCAAAGACAAAAATCCTATCATAGTTTTAAAAAAAAGCAAAGATCTGTTGCATTTTGTGGTGTTTAACGAAAATATCGTTACCTCAAGCCCTTTTGCCTTTATGTCAAGAGACATGAATAGACTTTATAAAAAATTAAGTAACAATGCACAGCTTTTTGTGCCTACAAGTGTGTAAAATTTACTTAAATTTGAAAGAATTTGGCTAAAATATCCATAAATACGGAGTAAATATGCAAATAGATTTAAGATTAAAACAAAAAGAGCATGACTATAAGGTTTATATAAATGAGCTTGAGCGCATAGAGCTAAAAGGAAAAGTTGCGATCGTAACTAATCCAAAAGTCGCGGGACTTCATCTTAAAAGACTTCTTGATGTTTTAAAGTGCGATGATTATTTTATAGTTACTGTTCCTGACGGCGAAGAGTATAAAAATTTAACTATGGTTGAGAGCATCTTAGAGCAATTGTTTACAAGCCGTCTTGATAGAAGTAGCACGCTAATAGCTTTTGGTGGTGGTGTAATAAGCGACATGGTGGGTTTTGTGGCTAGTATTTATCAAAGAGGGATAAAATTTATAAACATCCCAACCACTCTTTTATCTCAGGTTGATGCAAGTGTAGGCGGAAAAACCGGAGTAAATAATAAATTTGGAAAGAATTTGATCGGCTCTTTTTATCAGCCAGAAGCGGTTTACTGTGAAAGTAAATTTTTACAAACATTAGCCAAGCGCGAGTTTAGTGCAGGCGTAGCTGAGTCTATCAAGATGGCGGTAACATTTGACAAAGAGATGTTTGAGTGGCTCGAAAATGCTGACTTAAACGATGAAAAAAATTTAGCAAATTTAATATATAAAGCAGTTGGCATAAAAGCAAATGTTGTTATGGACGACGAGAAAGAAAAAAGTGTAAGGGCTGTTTTAAACTATGGCCATACATTTGCCCATGTAATAGAAAACCAAACAAACTATAAAACCTATCTTCACGGAGAAGCTGTTGCCATCGGTGTAAACATGGCAAATGCTCTTGCTTTGCACTTGGGTTTAATGAGTAAAGAAGAGGTTGAAAGAGTTAAGAGGCTCTTGTTAAAATTTGACTTGCCGACAAGCTATAAGATAAATGACGAAGAACTATTTTACGACGCATTTTTCCTTGATAAAAAGAGTGAAAATAGCAAGATAAAATTTATCCTTGCAGACGGCATTGGAAATGCGGTTATAAAAGATAACATATCAAAAAGTGATGTTTTAAAAGTTTTAAGAGAATTTAAATGAAATTTTTAGTTGTTTTATTTTCTATTTTTGTTTTTGCTTGTGCGGAAGATAACTCCACTATATCCGTTCAAGACTCTGAAATTTCACTTAAGATCACTGAAGTGCAAAAACAAATAGACGGCATAGATAGCTTGCTAAAAGGTAATGCGTGGATAACTAGATACGCAAACTACAACACATACCAAAAATTGCTTTCTGAGTTGGAAGAGGGCGAAGCTGCCATAAAAAAAATGGATAAAAATTCTCGTAAGACTAGCGATACTGCAAAGAGGATAGAGACCTTAAAAGAGCAGGTAAATTTACTAAAAGAGTATGAGAAGACACCATTTTCAGCCATGCTTGCCGCACCTGAAGTAGAAAATCCACCACGTATCATAAACCCGATCGCTCTTATCTCAGGGTTTTCTTATATTAAAAAAGTAAAAACAAATAAAGACGAATACTCTCGTCATATACTTGAACTTGACATGGTTTTATCTAGGCTTGATGAGAAAGAAAAGCTTTTAGTTGCTATGCTTGATCTTGATAATAGCGAGGAGAATAGAAATTTACTCTATTCAACAAGACAAGAAATTTCAGAACTAAGCGCAGCAAAACAGATCGCACAAACGACATTTAGTGTATATGGCAAAAGAGCCGACGAGGCGATAAGTATAGCTACAAATGATATAAAAGCACAATTTTTTAGCATGTTAAATATCACGATTTGGTTGATAGCAACGATCATACTTTCGTTCTTGGCTAAATTTATAGCCAAAAGAACGATAACTGATAATGAGCGCTTTTATACGGTAAATAAATTTCTAAACTTTTTAAACGTTACGCTTATTATACTTATACTTTTGTTTGCATATATAGAAAACGTAACTTATATCGTTACTGTGCTTGGTTTTGCGTCAGCTGGTATTGCTATTGCTATGAAAGATATGTTTATGAGCATGCTTGGCTGGATGGTGATAATGTTTGGTGGCTCGATACATGTTGGAGATAGGATCAGAGTGTTACATAACGGTTCTGAATTTACTGGTGATATTATCGACATCTCTCTTCTTAGGATGACTGTTTTTGAGGATGTAACATATACGACATATAAAGTAAATCGTCGTGCAGGACGAATTGTCTTTATACCAAATAATTATATATTTACCGATCTTATCGCAAACTACTCTCACTACGGCATGAAGACTGTTTGGGATGGTATAGATATCGTGCTTAGCTTTGATAGTAACCATAAAAAAGCTGTCTATATAGCAAAAAGTATAGTTAGAAAATACTCAAAAGGATATACCGATATCGCAAAGCGCCAAATGACAAAATTACGCAGTCAATACAGCATAAAAAATCCAAATGTAGAGCCAAAAGTTTTTACTTTTTTTGAGCCTTACGGAGTAAATATCTCAAGTTGGTATATGACAAATTCATACGCAGCACTTGCTCTTAGAAGCACGATAAGTGCCGAGATCATAGACGCTTTTAACAAGGAGGATGATATAAAGATAGCTTACCCTACGCAAACCATGTATCTAAGCAAAAAACAAGACCCAAGCCCACATAGCGAGCTTGAAAATGAAAGTAGCTGGATATAATGCAAAAGGTGTTTTTTAAAACATTCGGTTGTCGCACAAATATCTACGACACTGAGCTTATGAAAAGATACATCAAAGACTATGAGATAACAAACGACGAAGATAGCGCAGATATTGTTATCATAAACTCATGCACTGTAACAAATAGCGCAGATAGTGGCGTAAGAGCTTATATAAATAGTGTAAGAAGACGTGGTGCCAAGGTTGTTTTAACAGGTTGCGGAGCTGTTAGCAAAGGCAAAGAGCTGTTTGATAAAAATGGAATTTTTGGCGTGATAGGAGCTAGTGAAAAAGCAAATATAAACACGCTTTTAAATTCGCAAGGTAGATTTTTTGAGCTTGGAAATTTAAAGTCCATAGACAGAGATATCGTTACAAATTACGAAAATCACACAAAAGCTTTTATAAAAATTCAAGAAGGTTGTAACTTTTCTTGTAGTTATTGCATAATCCCTAGCGTGCGCGGTAAAGCACGTAGCATGGATGAGCAAAATATCTTAAACGAGGCTAAAATTTTATCTCAAAACGGCTATAACGAGCTTGTTTTGACAGGGACAAATATAGGCAGTTATGGCAAAGATACAGGCAGTTCGCTTGGCGCTCTTCTTGCAAATTTGGGTAAAATTTCAGGCATTAAGCGCATCAGGCTTGGTAGTATTGAGCCAAGCCAGATAGATGATAGTTTTAGAGAAATTTTAAACGAGCCGTGGCTAGAAAAACATCTTCATATTGCACTTCAACATACAAGCGAAAGAATGCTTCGTATCATGCGCAGAAGAAATGAAGCCTTGCGTGACTTGGAATTATTCTATGAGCTTAGCGAGCTTGGATTTGCGCTTGGGACGGATTATATAGTCGGACATCCCGGCGAGAGTGAAGAGATATGGGATGAAGGGCTTGAAAATTTCAAGAAATTTCCGCTTACTCATCTACATGCATTTGTTTATTCACCGCGTTTTAACACACATTCGGCAACTATGAAGATAGACGTTAGTGGCGATATAGCTAAAGCTAGGTTAAATACACTAAAAGAGATAACAAGGCAGAAAAATTTAGAATTTAGAAAGCAACATAAAGTAGAACTTGGCGTTTTGGTTGAACAAAAAAACAATGAATTTTACGAAGGATTTGATCAGTTTTATAATAAAATTAAGATCAAATCAGAACGCGATATATCAAAAGAGTGGCTTTGGCTTAAGGATTATGAGATAGAAGAGGAATTAAATTATGCAAAAATTTAATTTTAAATTTAATAAAAAAAATATAGTAGTCATTGTTTTGATTTTGCTACTTTTGCTTATAGGATTTGCACTTTTAAAAGAGCCAAAAACGATAAGATATGATGCTTATAGCGCGCTTCTTGACGGAGACTTTATCGACAAAGCAGTTATAGAAGATAACGAAGTAATAATCTATGCACAAAACAATAGATATAAAATCATAAAAGACGGCATAGACGTAAAAGAACTCATAAAAAAGGTGCCAATAGAACAAAAGGAAAGATACATATCAGTGAGTGAAATTTTTACTATTTTTATAGTTTCTTTTGTGCTTTTCTTTGTAATGTTTTTGTTTGTTAGATTTAGAAAAAAAGAGTTAGAACAAGAAAAAAAGCCTGTTTATGATGTCGAAAGTGTTGTAAATTCTTTTGGCGTTCCTGTTATATCAAATGTGAAATTTAGCGATGTGGCAGGCATTAGTGAGGTAAAAATAGAACTTAGTGAGATCGTCGATTTTCTTAAAAATCCACTAAAATACAAAAGCTTTGGTGTAAAGATGCCAAAGGGCGTTTTGATGGTTGGACCTCCTGGAGTAGGTAAAACTTTAATTGCAAAAGCTGTAGCAGGAGAGGCAAATGTGCCGTTTTTTTATCAAAACGGTGCTAGCTTTGTTCAAATTTATGTTGGAATGGGTGCAAAACGCGTTAGAGAGCTTTTTTCAAAAGCTAAGATGTATGCACCGTCTATTATCTTTATCGATGAGATAGATGCTGTCGGCAAGAGTAGGGGAGGCAGTAGAAACGATGAACGTGAAGCTACGCTAAACCAGCTTTTAACCGAAATGGATGGTTTTGAAGATAACTCGGGCGTTATAGTCATAGCTGCAACAAACCGCATGGAGATGATAGATGAGGCGCTTTTAAGATCCGGAAGGTTTGATAGGAGGATTTTTCTTTCTATGCCTGATTTTAAGGATAGGGTGGCGATACTTAAAGCATATCTTAACGGAAAAAGCTGCAATGTCGACGTAAATGAGATAGCCAAAATGAGTGTAGGATTTAGCGGAGCGGCTCTTTCTACCTTGGTAAATGAAGCTGCTATAAGTGCGCTAAGGCAAAATAAAACAAGTATAGATATATCAGACTTTGAAGCTGTTTCAAGCAAGGTTTTACTTGGCAAAAAGAAAATCCTAAGCTACTCCGAAAGCGAAAAAAAGATACAAGCTGTTTATCAGGCGGCAAAGGTGTTAAGTGCGTATTGGTTTGACGTTGGATTTGAAAAAATTTCTTTAGTAGAGGATCGTTTTATAGGCGTTGAAAGAGAGATAGAGTCAAAATCCCAAATGTTAGCTCGTATCAAGGTATTTTTATCAGGCAGATGCAAGCTTGAGCTTGATCAAAATGATCTGTTCTCAAATTCTAAAAATGATCTAAATTTAGCAAAAGATATCGCTCAAAAAATGATCTTTGAATACGGAATGGGGAGCTCCTTTATTCCAAATCAAATGGATGTCGAGCAGATACTTTTGCAAGCAAAAGAGGAAGTGGTAAGCTTTTTAAAGGGTGTTGATACGCAAATTGAAGCTATAGCCGAATATCTTTTAAGCTATGAAACGATAGATAAAGATATGGTGGCTGAAATTTTAAATAAAATTTATAAATAAGAAGATTATATGAAAGTAAAAATAGGAATTTTAACACTTAGCGATAGGGCGAGTGACGGAACATATGAGGACAAATCAGGACCAGCTATAAAAGAAGTGCTTGGTGAATGGATAGTAAGCGAATGCGAGTATTTTTACGAGGTTATACCAGATGAGCTCGAACTTATCAAAAAGCGCCTTAAATATATGTCAGACGAGCTTGGATGTAGTCTTATCTTAACAACAGGCGGAACCGGTCCTGCAGTGCGAGATGTAACTCCTGAGGCAACTGAAGATGTATGTGAGAAGATGATGCCGGGCTTTGGGGAGTTAATGAGAGCGGCAAGCTTGAAATATGTCCCAACGGCAATTTTATCAAGGCAGACTGCCGGCATTCGTGGTAAATCTTTAATCATAAATTTACCGGGTCAGCCAAAAGCTATAAGAGAGTGCCTTGAGCCGATATTTCCTGCTGTGCCATACTGCATAGACCTTATCGAAGGGGCTTTTATCGAAACAGATGAAAATGTAATGAAGGTATTTAGACCAAAACAAAAGAAAATTTCTTAAATATTTTAGTGCCTATTTGTTAGGCACTAATTTTTGGTATTTTGATTTATATACCATACTTCTTCAAATACCACTCAACAGTCTTTATAATACCTGTCTCAAAATTCTCATCAGCTTTCCAGTCAAGTTTATTTTCTATCTTAGTCGCATCTATAGCATAGCGTCTATCATGTCCAGCTCTATCCTCTACAAAAGTTATTAGGCTTTTGTATGAGAAGTTTTGCTTTGGCACTTCTTTATCTAAAATTTCGCATATTCTATCCACGATTTGCAGATTTGTTCGCTCGTTTCTTCCACCGATATTATATGTCTCGCCCCTTTTGCCATTGTGATAAACCAAATCTATACCCTTGCAGTGGTCAAGCACATATAGCCAGTCTCTTATGTTTTTGCCATCACCATATATTGGGATAGGATTGCCTTTTAGAGCGTTTCTTATGATAGTTGGGATTAGCTTTTCATCATGCTGTTTTGGGCCATAGTTGTTTGAACAGTTTGTGATAACACAGTTTAGTCCAAAAGTTTCCACATAAGCCATTACTATCATATCACTTGAAGCTTTTGATGCTGAGTATGGTGAATTTGGAGCATAAGGCGTCTTTTCAGTAAAAAGATCATTTGGATCTTCTGATAGCGTGCCATATACTTCATCTGTGCTTATATGATGAAACCTGCAGTCTTCGTACTCTTTTTTATAGACAAATGGCTTATCCATCCAATGCTTTTTAGCCACGTCTACAAGAGTGTAGGTGCCATTTACATTTGTTTGCACAAATACACCGGGGTTTTTGATGCTATTGTCCACATGGCTTTCGGCCGCGAAGTGGATGACTCCCCTTGTATCATACTCAGAAAATATAAACTCCACAAGCTCACGGTTACAGATATCGCCTTTTATAAATTTATATCTTTGGTTGTTTTCACACTCTTTTAAATTTTCTAAATTTCCAGCATAGGTTAAAAGATCCAAATTTACAATATTATAGTTTGGATACTTTTCTAAAAAATACGGCACAAAATTGCTTCCTATAAATCCAGCACAGCCTGTTACTAAAATAGTTTTATTTGAGTTATTAAACATTATCTTCTCTCCCCTAGTCTTTTTAAACAGTCATCCAAGCCATCTTTCCAATATGGTATCACTACGTTAAATTTCGACTTTATCTTACTTTTGTTTAGTAATGAAAAATGCGGTCTCTTTGCCGGTGTTGGGTATTCAAATGTATCTATTGGGTTTATCTTGCAAGGTAGTTTTGCCATCTTCATTATTTCTTTTGCAAAGTCATACCAAGATAAAACACCTTCGTTTGAGTAGTTATAAATTTCCACTTTGTTGTTACTAATTTGTGGGATAATGTCAAGTATAGCTTTTGCTAAATCCTTTGCGTATGTCGGAGCGCCTACTTGGTCATATATCACACCCAAACTCTCTTTTTCTTTGCCAAGTCTTAGCATCGTTTTTAAAAAGTTATTTCCATAGTAGCTATAAACCCATGAAGTTCTAATAATGATAGAATTTAGTGGATTTATATTTCTCATCTCAGTCTCACCATCAAGCTTTGACTTGCCGTAAATCGACTGTGGATTTGTCTGATGTTCCTCAATGTATGGCTTGTAATTTTTACCGTCAAATACATAATCAGTTGAGATATGAACTAGCTTTATACCAAGCTCTTTTGCGACAAGAGAGAGCTTTTTTACAGCTTTTCTATTTACTAGATCAGCATTTTCTATGTCGCTCTCAGCCCTGTCCACAGCTGTATATGCCGCACAGTTAATGATAGCGTTGATAGAGTTTGTCTGACAAAAATTTATTATATCATTTTTATCTGTGATGTCTATATTAGTTCTATCTGTAAAGAAAAATTTATACTCATAGTTTGACGCTAGCTCTCTTATCTCAGAGCCAAGCTGCCCGTTTGAGCCGGTTACTAGGATATTAAGCATAGTAGTTTACTCCAAACTCAAATATCTCTTTACTGTCTTTTATATCAAATAACTTTGGCTGAACCTTGTCTTTTTGTGATAAATTTAACTCATCATGGTTCAATATCCAGTCAATATTTAAATTTTTATCATCAAATGCTATACCTCTATCACATTCCGGACTATAGTAGCTATCTACCTTATATGCGAATATCGTATCTTCTTCAAGAACTACAAAGCCATGAGCAAAGCCTCTTGGTATAAGTAGTTGTCTTTTATTTTCAGCGCTTAATTCTACAGCTACGTGTTGTCCAAAAGTTGGTGAGCCTTTTCTGATATCAACCGCGACATCTAAAACTCTTCCTTGTATAACACGAACAAGTTTTGTCTGTGCAAAAGGAGCAAGCTGATAGTGAAGTCCTCTTAAAACTCCCTTACTTGACTTTGATTCATTGTCTTGACAAAATTTTATCTTGTAACCTAAGAATTCCTCTAGCTTATCTTGCCTAAAGGTCTCTACAAAGTAGCCACGACTATCTCCATGCACCTTTGGCTCGATAATAACAACGTCTTGGATACGCGTTCTTATAAAGTTCATATCTACTTAATCCTTCCGGGTTGTTTCGCTCTATTAATTAGATACTGTCCGTATTGATTTTTCTTTAAAGGTTCTGCTAGCTCAAGAAGTTTTTCTTTTGAGATATATCCCATCTCATAAGCTATTTCTTCTAGGCACGCTACTTTAAGTGACTGTCTATTCTCAATGGTTTGTATAAACTGACTAGCTTCTAGTAGGCTCTCATGAGTGCCTGTATCTAGCCACGCATATCCACGCCCCATAAGCTCGACTTTTAGCCTGTTTTCTTTTAAATAAATTTCATTTAAAGTTGTTATCTCAAGCTCTCCGCGCTCTGATGGTTTTACATCTTTTACTTTTTTTACCACATCATTTGGATAAAAATACAACCCAACAACAGCATAGTTTGATTTTGGATTTTTTGGTTTTTCTTCTATGGATACCACATTACCATCTGCATCAAACTCAGCCACACCGTATCTTTCAGGGTCTCTTACATAGTAGCCAAATACAGTTGCATTATTTTCTTTTACATTAGCCACTGACTGTGCTAGTAACTTTGTAAAACCATGTCCATAAAATATATTATCACCAAGAACCAAACATGCATCATCGCCGTCAAGGAATTTTTCACCTAAGATAAATGCTTGAGCCAGACCGTCTGGACTTGGCTGGATAATATAATTTAATTTAAGTCCAAGATCAGAGCCATCTCCGAGTAAATTTTTAAAAGCAGCTTGATCGTTTGGTGTGGTAATAATAAGTATCTCTGTGATACCTGCTAGCATTAAAACAGATAATGGATAATAAATCATAGGCTTATCATATATGGGCATGAGTTGTTTGCTAACACCCTTTGTTAGAGGATAGAGTCTAGTGCCGCTACCGCCTGCTAGGATTATGCCTTTCATTGTTTTCCTTTAAAATTGTCCAGCTCATAAAGCTTTGCCTCTTTCATAAATGCATAAAATGCATTGATATTTGCCGTAATAAAGCCTTTTTTGCCATCATAAAATGAACGTCTTAAAAAGTATGACTTAAAAAACGTAAGTGGGTATATAAAAAGTAGTTTTAAAAATGAACTTTTATTTTTTTTGCCGGCTTTTTGTTCGGCTCTTAGTGTTGAATAATTATTGTTTTTCATTACTAATTCATGTATAAATTTATCACTAAAATGATGTATCGTTCCTTTTGAACGTTTTATTTTTGTATCAAAAATTTCAACCTGAGCATGAACACCCATATTTGTATATCTAGCATTTTCTTTTTTAAAAAATCTTATATGTGTATTTTTACGTACTTTGTCATGGCAAATCTTACCTAGACTATACTCGTGAAACGGTATATCAAGAGCGCCATACTCATCTTGCTTCATCAGCTCAACGATCTCTCTTTTAAGCTCTGGAGTTACCTCTTCATCAGCGTCAATATTTAGTACCCATTTATTTGTGCATTGCGCTAGCGCGTAAGCCTTTTGTATGCCTTCGCCCTCCCATTTTTTATATATAACTTTATCTGTGTACTCTTTTGCGATTTGCACTGTTTCATCAGAGCTACCACTATCTACAACAACTATCTCATCAAAGTCTTTAACGGCTTCTAAGGCTCTTCTTATATGCCTTTGCTCGTTCATACATATCATATAAACCGAAGCTTTTATCATAGTTTGTTCCTTACTTTATGAAATTTTAGCCAAAAGTCAAAAAAGCTCTCGGTGCCAAGAATTCCTATGCGTTTTATGGTAAATTTATCATCTTTTGATTTAAATAAACCACGTTTTACTATAACGGCATTTTTATATCCCACATCCTTTGTTAGGCAAACTATATCGTCGTTGTATTTGCCGTATGGATAGGCAAATGCCTTGCACTCTTTTTTGCTTAAATTTTCTACTGCTTTTTTTGAGTTTATTAGCTCATCTTTTACGCTTTCTAAACTTGCGCGTTCTAAATTTAGATGAGACATCGTATGTGAGCCAAACTCGACCAGATCACCCATCTTTAAAATTTCATCTTCGTTTAACATACACGATACATATTTTGTATTTTTCTCTTCCCAGTGATTTGTTTTTTGGTTTGGCACTAGATAAATGGTTGCTTTAAAGCCATATTTTTTAAGTACAGGATATGCGTTTGTAAAGTTATCAGCGTATCCATCGTCAAATGTTATACAAACAGCTTTTTTTGGAAGCTTGCTAAAATCGCAAAGCTCACTTATAGTATAGCTTTTAAAGCCATTTTTGGCTAACCACGCCATCTGTTTTTCAAAGTCTTTGGGTTTTACACGCCATTTATCAAATTTATCACCCTTGTGCTCCTCTATGCTATGATACATAAGCACTCTAGCATGAGCAAGGCTCTCACTTTTTCTCCACCAGTTGTATCGAAGTGATATCACAATGGCTAAAAATGCTATAAAAATATAAAACCATATCATCCTATTTCCTCATCAATCGCTTTTATAAAATTTTCAAATTCGATCTTTGTTTTTTCATATAAAAAGATAAATTTATTATATCCATTTTGTGCAAGTGATTCTCTTTTGTCTCTATTTTCTATCAGTTCTTTAATGCTTTTTGCTAAAATTTCCGGTGAATTTTCGCACATCATGATTTCATTATCATCAAAAAATTCATAAATAGCCTTTGAGTGCATCGTGATAAGTGGTTTTTTACAAGCTAAGGCTTGATATGCCTTGTTTGGCACTACGCTTTTTGCTTTGTTTGAGCTACCAAAAACACCAAGAAGTATGTCACTACTGCGTATTATCTTAGCTAAATCATTTTCAGCTATAAACTCACCATCCATCTTCACTTGTTTAAGATTAAGCCTATCAAAAAGCTTTTTATACTCTTTATATGTCTGCCCACTACCTACTATCTTGCCGTCAAACTGCACTCCATCTTTTTCTAGGATACTAAACGCATGAAGTATCACATCTATGCCATGAAGTGGTATAAAAGATCCATAAAAAAGCACCTTTATTTTTTCATTTTTTATATCATTTTGTATTGGATAATATATGTTTTTATCAGCAAGAACAGGCAAAACAAGGTGTTTGCCGTTAAATTTTCCAAACAAACTTTGCCAGTATAAAAAGTGCTCGTTTGTATCCGAAAGTAGATATTTTGAGAATTTAAAATTTATATAGTCTTGTAAAAATTTTATCCAAGCACGAGGATTTAGCTTGCCTATCTTTTTTCTGTCATACACATAGGTGTCATAGTTTGAGATAAAAAAGTCGTTTATTATCCTATCTCTTTTAAAGAAATTTTTTAAAAAAACATTTTTTGAAAAAGGCATTAGTATGTAAATTTCATTTTTAATCTTAACATCTTTAACTAAGTCCTTTATGATGTTAAAACGAGAGTAATCCTTCTCTTTACGCTGTAGAAATTTTAAACTATTCATTATCTTTCTTTGTAATTAAACCATAATAATTATCAAGCAAAACAAATAAAGTAATGGCAAATATCATAAAAAATGCTGTGCGACTACCAGATAGTATATAGGATGAATTTAAGAAAGAAAACGCATAAAGTACGCTAAAAGTACTTATAAACATAAAGGCGCCTTTTTTGTAAATTCTCAAAAATACACCTACTAAAAGCGTAATCCCAAAGCAAAATCCTATAAGTCCTTGCTCGGCTAATATATCCATCCATGGACTATGCGAGTGATGAACCGTCAAGTTTTTTTCTTTATTTATCTCATAGCTTTCAAATTCATCTTTATAATAATCAAACTGTCTGTCTCTAAAATTTTTAAACCCAACGCCTAAGATTGGATTATCTTTAAACATTTCAAACGATGTCTTCCATATGGCTATCCTATAGTGCTTCTGGCTCTCAAATGGATTTGATAATGTAGTTAGTCTATCTTGCAATTTATCATTTGTTAAAACCATGGCGCTTATACACAAAATAAGTATTCCAAGTGCTGCAAATGCATACTTTCTATATGGACTAACCCAAGCTATTACCGGTATAAATACAGCAAGTATGATAAGAGGACCTCTAGAACCGCTTGCTGGCATGGATATCAAAAGTGCAAAAAGTGCTAGTGAATATAAAACGTAGTGTGATTTTAAACGATCTTTTAAAGAAAGCATCGCGCCAAATATGCCTACAAAAAGCGGAAGTATATAAGAGTAATCCCTGGAGTCGCTGTAAAACAGATCCGACACCCTGCCGTCTTTTATAGCAGTACCAAACATATTGTAGCCTATTGCTATTTGAAGTAGTGCGTTAAATGCTATAAGTAGTACTATGATTGCCACAAATTTAAAGAAATTTTCAAGCTTTTCTTTTGTGCTCAGGCTTTCTTTTATAGCCAAATATAAAAGCACCCACAAAAACACCTTGCTAGCAGAGTTTACAGCACCTGCTTTATTTACAGCCCATAGTGCGGTTAGACACATATATCCACACCAAATAGATAAAAATATAAAAATCTTATCCTTAAACAAGCAAAAAGAACGTGTTTTTATGATATGTATCAAAAATAAAACTACTATTAGCCCACCAACCACATTAAAGCTTTTTCCAATAAAAAAACTAACAACCAGAAGACACATTAGCCAAGTCATAATATTTTCATAAGTTATTTTTTGTATCATAAAAATCCTTGTAAATTTTAATTGTCTCTTTTGTCATATTTTCTAGATTAAATTTCTCTTTTATGTAATTAAATCCATCAAATTTAAGCTCGCGCGCTAAGAGTATCTTTTTAGAAAGCTCCGCTTCATCTAGTGGCTCAAAAAAGTAGCCATTTTCTCCATCTTTTATGATGTCTTTCACACCGCCGTGATTACTAGCTACTACCGGGGTGTTAAGAGCGATGGCTTCAGCCACACTTCTACCAAAGCTTTCGGGTTTTAAGGTCGCACTCACCACCACATCACTTAGTTTGTAAATTTTAGCTACTTCACTAATACTACCTAAAAATTTTACATTTTTATCAAGTCCAAGCTCTTTAGTTAGCGCCTTAAGTTTGTTAAAGTATTCCTCTTTTTTGGGATGTGCTCCACCAGCTACTATGAGGCAGACACTGCTAAAATTTTGCTTTAGCAAAGCGGTCGCTTTTAAGATAGTCTCGATATTTTTTATCTGAGTTATGCGTCCAACAACACTTATAACAAGCTCGCTTTCTATATTAAACTTATCTCTTAAAGTTCTCTTATCGGCTAAATTTTTAGGATCAAAGCTGGTAAGATCAACACCGCGAAAAACAACCGATATTTTATCATTTTGCACATTAAAATGTTTTATAATATGCTCTTTTACGGCGTTGCTTACGCATATTATCTTATCGGCATCTGTCATTATCTTACTGTAAAAATTTGGTGTATTTATACCGTGAACTGTGCTTACTATATTTAGATTTAGCCCGATTTTAGCAAATTTTAAAAGCCAAGCAGGCACACGAGATCTTACATGCACGATATCAGGCTCTATCTCTTTTAAAATTTTTCTAAGCTTTAAAACTCGTTGGATCATAGTGAGCAAATTTTTACTATAAACATCAGCCGTTATGTGCGTTACGCCGTTTTTTTCTATCTCGCTTACCAGCTTTCCGCCACCGCTTATCACGTATGATTTTATGTTATATTTGTTAAATTCGCGTGTTATCTCAACTACACCACGCTCCACTCCGCCCTCATTTAGCTCAGGTAAAAGCTGAACTACTTTCATATATTTATCTCTTTTAAAATTTTAGCTAAATTTATCTTTTCGGTTTTGGCAAACACCTCGTTTTTTTGATAAATTTCAACCAGTTTTTTATCTTTTAAATTTTGTATGAAATCATCAAATTTATTATGCTCGTCTTTTCTCTCAAGCTCCAGTATGACTACATTTGCGTTAAGGTTACACACGGCTTCGCTTATCATGGATACGGAGTCGATGGTGATAAATACGTATTTGCAGTGTTTTAAAAAGTCATATATTGGATTTATCTTGTCTTCAAGATAGCTTACAAAAAAGTTAAAATTTTCTTTTTTTAGCACGCATTCTATCTCTTTTGGAGTTCGCGGAGATGTTGTAATAAGCGCTTCATGGTCACTAAATTTAGCCCTTATCTCTTTTATGGTTTTTACTATCTCTTCACTCATGACAAAGCTTTTGTTGCTACCGCCGATGATAAAACCTATCGCCTTTTTTTGCGGGGTGTAGTAGTTTGTTGGCTTTAGATAGTTTAAATTTACAGGCAATATGGTCGCATTTTTGGCATGAAAATTATCATGATGTGTGCAAAATACAATATCAAAGTCATTTCTAAAACCTTTTGGAGCCATTAGTGCTACGTTTTTTGCTTTAAATTTTCTTGCAAAATATTTATTAGCATAATACGTCGTAGAGCCAGCCGAAACAACTATATCAAAATTTTGAAATTTCAAACTGCCATAGTTAAAAATAGGCAGATATATACGCAAAAAATCAAGCAAATAACTTAAAAATTTAAGCCATTTATATGAGAATTTGATACGCAGGATCTCAAATTTATATCCTTTGAGTTCGCAAAACGCCACACTTTGGCTTTCATGTCCGGCTCTTGCATCGCTAATGATAAGAGCACTCACATTTTCCACCTATTATGCATCCAAAACCACTGTGCAGGATCAAGCCTCACAACCTCTTCAAATATATCGTTTATTTGTTGCGTTATAAATTTAGTATCATGCTCACTATCGCCGTTTAAACCGCTTTCATCAAAATTTTTAACGATAATCTCATATCGTCCATCATCTTTTCTTATTGCAAAGATCGGTATTATAACTGGATTAAATTTTAATTTAAGCTGTGCGATAGCTTTTGACGTTAAGCACTCTCTTCCAAAAAAGGTTGACGGAATGGAATTTATGGCTCCTGGTTTTTGGTCTATCAAAATCCCTGCATGGTATCCTTTTTTAAGAAATTTTACCATTTTTATCATTGCGTTATCTTTTGTGGCTAGGGCGTTACCAAATTTAGTGCGAGATGGCGTTGTGATATTTTTTTCTATAAGTAAGTTATTGCCTTCTCTGCCCACAACAACTAGTTTGTAGCCGTTAAAACCAAAATAATGCGCCAAAGCTTCCCAGTTGCCAAAATGAGCCGTTGTGAACAAAACCGGGCGATTGCCGTTATCGCAAAGGCGGTTTACGGTTTCTATCGCCTCTTTGCCGTTTATGATAAGCTCGTCAAGCGTTTTTTTGTCATTATATAGTAAGAGGCTCTCGCAAAGTGTTTTACTAAGGCTTGTGAAGTTATTTTTAGCTATATTTTCTATCTCTTTTTGTGTTAAATTTGTATAGGCAAGACGTAAATTTTTAATGGCTAGTTTCCGTCTTGATCCAAGTGTGTAATATAATAATACGGCAATAAATTTAAAAAATTTATATGAAAAAGAAATAGGGCAAATTTTAGAAATTTTTATAACCAATACAGCCAAGAAATACTCAAATTTTTCTCTCAAAATTCACCTTTATTTAAATTTTTATAGATTATATCAAAAAATGTTTTTAAGCTTTTTTAAAATATTTTACAAAGATAAAATATACTGCAAAGAGTAGGGATACTACAAACAAAAGCCATAATGTTATCTCTTTTAACTTGGCTGATATCAACTCCTCATTTTGACCCAGAAAGTAGCCAACCCAAAGTAGTATACCAACCCAAATCCCAGCACCCAACGTAGTAAATAAACTAAATTTTAAAACATTCATTTTAGTAAGTCCTGCCGGCAAGCTGATGTATTGGCGGATCCCTGGGATCAAACGGCAGTTAAATGTCGAAATTTCACCGTGTTTGTTAAAAAAGTTTTCGAATTTTTGCATTTTTTTATCTGTGATACCAACAAATTTACCGTATTTTTGAATGAGTGGACGACCAAAAAAGTAGGACAAATAATAATTAAAAATAGCTCCGGCTAATGAACCAAGAGTTCCTGCCATAAATGCCAAAGTTAGGCTCATCTCGCCCTTATGTGCTAAGTATCCGGCAGGAACCATGACTACTTCGCTTGGAAACGGGAAAAACGAACTTTCTAAAAACATCATAAAAAATATCCCGGTATATCCCCACTGGCTAACAACCGAGACGATAAAATTTATAACACCACTTAACAAGGCAGGCCTTTTAAAAATTTAAAGCCTTAATTATAGTTAAATCACCCTTTTAAAGCATTTAAAATTTCAAGCACAAGCTCATAAAAGATGATTGTGGCAAAAACGGCAAAAACGAGTGAACAAATTCCGTCTAAAAGACGTTGTTTTTTAAGAAAGGCTTCACGTGCTTTAGGCAAAGAAAACAATTTGCCCAAGAGTATGAAGCTAAGAACGCTTTGTATTGATATAACCGCAACTAAAAGTATGATGTGGTAGACATTGCCTGACTTATCGATAAATCTTGAAAATATGCTCACAAAGTATAAAATGGCTTTAGGGTTTGATAAATTTGTTAAAAATCCCACGATAAAAAAGTGTTTTGCGCTTAAATTTTTATCTTTATTTTCCTTAACATTGACATTTGAGCTATTTTTTGAAGAACGATAAAGCAAAAAACTAAGGTAAAAAAGATAGCAGACGCTAAAGAGCATGAGTGCTATTTGCAAAGGTGGAAATAAAACAAATAGTGTTTTTAGACCAAAGGCTGTAAGCATGATCCAGATGATTATCCCGGCTCCAACTCCAAGACAGGCAAAAATGCTTTGTCTAAATCCATAAGCAAGTGATGTTCTAAGGATGAGAAAAATGTCTGGCCCAGGTACTATAAGGGCTAAAAAATGTGTCGCCATAAGGGCTAAAAGTACATAAATTTCCATGATATTCTTTCAAAAGAGCAGGGCATATGCCCTGCGTGTTAAAACGACGGTATAACCGCTCCTTTGTAGCGATTGATAATAAATTCTTTTACCTCGGGACTTAGTATGGCTTTGTTTAGAGCCTTGATCTTTGGTAGGTTTTCATTACCATCTTTTACTGCTACAAAATTTGTATAAGGACTATCTTTTCCTTCAAGCAAAAGTGCGTCTTGCGTTGGCTTTAGACCTACGTCAAGTGCGTAGTTTATGTTGATAAAAGCTATCGTCACATCGTCAAGTGCGCGAGGTGTTTGAGCTGACTCCATCTCTTTAAATTTTAGATTTTTTGGATTTTCTACTATGTCAAGCGGAGATTTGTATTCGCTATTGTTTGCTTTTATAATCCCTGCCTTTTCTAATAAATTTATCGATCTAGTCGAGTCTGCAGAGTTGTTTGATATAGCTACGATATCGCCGTTTTTAAGCTCGTCAAGGCTTTTTATCTTCTTTGAGTAAATTCCCATAGGCTCTACGTGAACGCCGGCAGTTGGGACAATATGTGTTTTATTGTCTTTATTAAAGGCTTTCATGTAAGGAAGACCCTGGAAGTAATTTGCGTCAAGATCGCCTTGCTCGGTTGCTAAATTTGGTATAACATAGTCGTTAAATACCTTGATCTCAAGCTTATAGCCCTCTTTTGCCAAAAGCGGAGCTACGACCTCTTCAAGAATTTCCGCATGAGGAACAGGAGTTGCGCCGATTATTATTGTTTTTGCATCTCCTGCTGCATTTAGGCTAAGCGCTAAAGAGATAGATGCAAGTGGTAGTAGTAGTTTTGAAATTTTCATTATTTTTCCTTTATTTTATTTTGTTTTTTGGCATTAAAACGCCGGTATAACTTCACCTTTATAGCGATCAAGTATGAAATTTTTAACCTCTTGTGTCGTGATAGCGGCGTTTAACGCCTTTATCTTATCGTTATTTTCATTTCCTGCGCGAGTAACTAAGATATTTGCATAAGGACTATCGCTATCTTCAAGCAAAAGCGCATCTTTTGATACACTAAGACCTATATCAAGGATGAAATTTGTGCTAATAGCGGCCAGATCAACCTCGTCTAGAGTGCGTGGAATTTGCGCTCCTTCGAGTTCAAGAAATTTTAAATTCTTAGGATTTTTAACTATATCATGCGGAGTTGCAAGGCTGATATTTGGCGCAAGTTCGATAAGCTTTGCTTTTTCAAGTATCTTAAGTGCGCGGTTGGTATTACTTGGGTCATGTGCGATGGTTATGGTCGCTCCGTCTTTTAGCTCGTTTATGTTTTTTATCTTCTTAGAGTAAAAGCCAAGCGGTTCAACATGAACGGCTACGGTCTTAACAAGCGTGAGTCCGCGGTTTTTATTTTGCTCTTCAAGATATGGCAGATGCTGAAAGAAATTTGCGTCTAGATCACCGTTTTGAGTTGCGATATTTGGTATAGAGTAGTCGTTTATCTCTTGGATGACCAGCTCATACCCTTGTGCTTTTAAATTTGGCTTTATAAACTCTAAAATTTCAGCGTGAGGAACGGGAGAAACTCCGACTATGATCTTTTTATCACCACTTGCACCGTATAAATTTAGTGCGAGTATGGTTGTGCTTATTATGGTTAAAATTTTCATTACATTTCCTTTTAGATTATGCATGATACGCTGCATTGATAAATTTAGACTTAAATTTACCGACTTTAGGACAAAAGGTTAAAGGCCTTTGCTCTTTGTGGCATTAAGGAAGCTTTTGGCTTCCTTAATGGCGCTATTAAAACGCTGGAAGTATAGCTCCTTCGTATTTTTTCTCGATGAAAGCTTTTACTTCAGGTGTTGTTATAGCTTTGTTTAGAGCTTGTATTTTTTTACTTTGCTCATTGCCTACTTTTACGACTACGTAGTTTACGTAAGGGCTCTCTTTACTTTCAAGGGCAAGAGCGTCTTTTGTAGGGTTTAGGCTAGCATTCAAAGCATAGTTCGTATTAATAACTGCTATCGTAACATCATCTAGTGTGCGAGGTGTTTGAGCCGACTCCATCTCTTTAAATTTTAGATTTTTTGGATTTTGGGTTATATCAAGAGGTGTTTTTAGTGGATTGTCATTTAGCCTTATAAGACCTGCGGTGGCCAAAACATCAAGAGCACGACTCTCGTTTGTTGGGTCGTTTGGTATAGCTACGATATCTCCGTTTTTGATCTCGTTGATGTTTTTTATCTTTTTAGAGTAAACACCCATTGGCTCAAGGTGAACACCTACGGTATGCGTAAGTTTTGTTCCTTTGTTTTTGTTAAATTCTTCAAGATAAGGCAGGTGTTGGAAGAAATTTGCATCCAAATCGCCGTCGTCAGTTGCGATATTTGGTATAGAGTAATCGTTAAATTCTTTTATTTCAAGCTCATAGCCATCTTTTGCAAGGATAGGTTTTATAACCTCAAGGATCTCAGCGTGTGGAACAGGCGTTGCGCCGACTACGATTTTTTCAGCTGCGTTTGCTGATACAAGCAGGCTTAAAGCAACTAATGAAGAAGCAAGTATTTTTGTCATTTTTTATCCTTTTTAAAAATTTGCTAACACTCAAAAAGGATAAGCGGATAGTAGAAGGCTTAAATTTCTTTTTAAATGTTTAGCGAACTAAGCACTTAAAAAGAAATTTGTGCTTAGTATTTGTCTTTCGACACCTTAGTTTCTATCAAGCGACACATTTCGCACATATCTGATTTCATGATATATCCTTTCTCTTTTTAAAATTAAATTGGCGAATTGTAAGAAAAGTTTCTTTAAAATAAGTTTAAAATCTTTAAAATTTAGGTCAATTGATAAAAAATACTGAAATTTTAAAGAAAAAGATAAAAATTTATAGTAAAAATGCTTTTGTTTGTTATGATGTATTAATTAATGAAATTTAATGAATAAATTAAATTTTTATATGATAAAAAGTAGCCGATTTGGCTACTTTTTTGTGATCTTATATAGATAGTTGCCTAAAATTTGAACGATTTGCACCATGATTATTAAGATAACTACGGTGTAAAACATTATATCAGGGCGAAATCTCTGATATCCGTAATTTATCGCAACTGCTCCAAGACCGCCACCACCGACAGCTCCAGCCATCGCTGAAAAGCCGATATTTACGATAAGAGTTAATGTAAATGCAGATATGATACCTGGAAGTGCCTCGACAAACATTATCCTAAAAATGATCTGAAAATTTGAAGCACCAAAGCTTTTTGCTGCTTCTATTATGCCGCGATCAACCTCTTTTAAAGAGTTTTCAATAAGCCTAGCCACAAAAGGAGCAGCTCCGATGGTAAGTGGAACGATCGCAGCAGTAGTGCCTATGCTTGTACCAACTATCATTTTTGTGATAGGAAATAGTACGATGATGAGGATGATAAACGGAAAGCTTCTTAGGATATTTACACAAATATCAAGTATAAAGTAGACTTTAGAATTTGGTTTTAGGCCGTCTTTATCAGAGATGATGAGTAGAACGGCAGGGATAATGCCTATGACAAATGCTAAAAATGTAGAAACAAGGCTCATGTAAACGGTTTCGTTTATAGCAGGGAGTAAAATTCTGTTAAACACATCAGTAAATTTTGAAAAATCAATGCCAAACATTACGCCACCTCCCATAAAACGCCACTTTTAGATATATAATCAAGCACTTTTTCTTTGTCTTCTTCTTCGATGTTTATTACCAAATTTCCAAGAACATGGTCGTTTAGCTTTTCTAATTTGCCCCAAACGATGTTAAAATCAACATTTAGCGTCCTCGCCATATGTGTTATGATGCTGTGTTGGGCGACTTCTTTTGGAAAATACAAGCGAATATTTATGCCACTTTCTGGCAAAATTTCCTCTTCGCCAAGAAATTCTTTCATTTTTAAGTCGGGTTTTAAGAATAACTCCTCGATACTGCCGCAGCCTATTATCTTTCCATGTTCTAGCAGTAACGCACGAGAGGCGACACTTTTTACGACTTCCATTTCATGAGTAACCAAAACTACGCTTATACCAAGCTCTTTGTTGATACGTGTTAAAAGCTCCAAAACACCTTTGGTTGTATTTGGATCAAGCGCAGAAGTCGCTTCATCGCTTAATAAAATTTTTGGCTCCAAGGCTAATGCTCTTGCTATGGCGACGCGTTGTTTTTGACCGCCGCTTAGCTCGTTTGGATATGATTTTAATTTATTTTCAAGGCCAACAAGGCTTAAAAGCTCATTTACTTTTTTGTTTATGTATGCGCCGTCAAACCCCCAAAATCTAAGTGGAGTTGCTACATTTTCAAAGACAGTTTTGCGGTTCATTAGTGCGAAGTGTTGAAATATCATCCCGATATCTTTTCTAAAACGCCTTAACTCATCGCCTTTAATCTGGCTTATCTCTTTGCCAAACACCTTTAGGCTTCCTTCTTGATAGTCCTCAAGTCCGTTTATACAGCGAAGCAGGGTTGATTTACCGGCGCCACTGTGTCCGACTATGGCAAAAATTTCGCCACTTTCTATCTGCAAACTTACATCGTTGATGGTTAATGTGTCGCCGTAATATTTCTTTAAATTTTTAATTTCAATCACTAAAATTCCTTTTTTGGCAAAACCAGTCATTTAAAACTGTTTGCTTATAAAATTTCTTTTCTTAGCTCTTCTGTGCTTTTTGGTGATATTAATGCCGGAGCTATGTCAAAAACTGTGTATGCACCGCTCTCGCCCTTTGCATTTAAGCGGTAAGCCGCACGTGCGTAAGCCACTAAAACACTAGCCGTAAATTCCGGGTTGGAGTCTAGTTTTAGCGAAAATTCGATTAGGTGTTTACTTTCGTCGTTTTCACCTGTTTTACCACTTCTTAGCACAAAACCACCGTGCTGGATACCGCCGTGTTCGCGTTTAAGTGTTTCTAGGTCGACAAAATGCACGCTTGTGTTATAGTCGGCAAAGTAGTTTGGCATAGTTTTTATCTCGTTTTCAATACGAGCTTTATCAGCACTGTCTTCTACTACCACATAGCATTCTCTTAGGTGTTTTTCACGTGTAGAAAGTTTAGGATTTTCACCATTTCGGACACTATTTAATGCGCTCTCTATCGGCACTGTATACTGTCTAGCATCCACTACGCCTTTTACACGGCGTATGGCGTCAGAGTGTCCTTGACTAACACCTTTACCCCAAAATGTATAACTCTCGCCATTTTCTAACACACTCTCACTATAAAGGCGATTTAGTGAAAACAGACCCGGATCCCAGCCTACGGCTATCACGCCTACTTTTTTACTTTTTTTAGCCTCAGCATCAACTGCTGCAAAGTGTTCTGGAATTTTAGCGTGCGTGTCAAAGCTATCAACGACGTTGAAATTTTTAACAAACTCAGGAGTTTGTGTAGGCAGGTCAGTAGCACTTCCTCCACAAAGTATTAGCACGTCAAACTCGCCCTTGTGTGATAAAATTTCATCCATTTTAAATACAGGCGCACCGCAAGTTTTTACGCTGCTTGGCTCACGACGGCTAAATACCGCCGTCATCTCTATATCTTTTGTGTTTCTTGTTGCTAGTTCAACGCCACGACCTAAATTTCCATATCCCAAAACTGCTATTTTTATCTTACTCATATTTTTCCTTGTTAAATTTATCTGTTTTTTGTGTTTTAAAATCTATAAATTTCAAGGCACGCGTTCAAGTCGCCATGTCCTAACACAAAAACCAAAAAATTTCACCTATTACGCTCCAAAATTTGCTAGCTCGCCAACTACTTTTTCAAGCTGTGCTTTTGCATTTTCTAGCCCTTCGCGGTTAGTTTTGATGACTTCAGCCGGTGCATTTGCTACAAATTTCTCATTTCCTAGCATATTTTCTAGCTTTGCTACCTCTTTTTCTAGCTTGTTTTTCTGCCCCATTAGACGCTTTACTATCTCACTAGTATCGATGCCTGATAGTGGTACAAACACGCTTAAATTTTCGCTAACATCAACGGCAGAGTTTGCCACTTTCTCAGTGCAAATCTCTATCTCCTCGCATTTTGCCAGAAGTCTTACGTAGTGCATCACAGCACTCATATCCTCATCCACCATCATATAAGCCTTGGCTATCTTTGAGCTACCAAGATCAACAGTCGCTTTTGCACGGCGTATGCTTACTATGGCTTCTATAACTAGTGCAAATTTACGCTCGATATCCATATCACGCTCATTTACCTTTGGATACGCCTCGACCATTATAGAGTTTGTATCCTCTAAATTTGTACCACTTAGCTCGTGGAAAAGATACTCAGAGATAAACGGCATAAACGGACTCATCGCCCTCATCGCCTCTTTAAATATCGCCCCAAGCTCTGCCACACTATCCTTATCACCCTTGCTTAACTCGATACCCCAGTCGCAAAACTCATCCCATAAAAATTTATAAAGCGCATTTGCCGCATCGTTAAAGCGGTACGCTTCGACGTTTTCACGCACGACTGCCACACACTCGTTAAAGCGACTTAGCATATATCTGCCTAGCTCGGTTTTTACCTCTATTTCACTTAAATTTTCAAATTTTGGTGCGTTTAGAAGCAGGTACTTACTCGCGTTATAAAGCTTGTTTGTGAAGTTTCTAACTAGCACCATTTTCTCTTCACTTAAGCGTATATCGCGACCCTGCACCGCTAAAAGCGTAAGCGTAAAACGTAAAATATCAGCCGAATACTCATCTATCTTATCAAGCGGGTCGATGATATTTCCACTACTTTTGCTCATCTTTTTGCCATCTTTATCTTTTACCAACGCGTGCAGGTAGATATCTTTAAACGGTATCTCGCCAAGTGCGTTTTCACTCTGAAACATCATCCTAGCAACCCAGAAAAATAGTATATCAAAGCCTGTTATAAGCATAGTGTTTGGATAAAATTCTTTTAAGTCGTTTTCAAACCATTTCTCATTTTTAAGCTCGTCGCCGTTACCCCAGCCAAGTGTTGAGATAGGCCACAAACCACTACTAAACCACGTATCTAGTACGTCAGGGTCTTGCGTGAAGATCTTACTACCACACTTTGGACAGCACTCAGGCGTATCGCTCTCATCCGCCCACTCATGCCCACACTCGCAGTAAAATACAGGAATCTGATGTCCCCACCAAAGCTGACGGCTGATACACCAGTCTTTTAGCTCTCTCATCCATGCATTAAAGCTATTTATCCAGTGTGACGGATAAAACTCCGCCGCGCCCTCGTTTACCTTTTTTATCGCCTCGTCCGCTATCTCGCTTTTTACAAACCACTGTTTTGAGATATACGGCTCGACCACGTTTTTACAACGATAGCAGTAGCCCACTTGGTTTTCGTAGTCTTCGATTTTCTCTACATTTCCTATCTTTTCAAGCTCAGCCATCACTATATCACGCGCCTCAAGTCGCTCAAGACCTTTAAATTTATCGCAGTAGTCGTTCAAAATCCCTTGCTCGTCAAATATCGTGATAAACTCTAAGTTATGGCGTTTGCCTACTTCATAGTCGTTCACGTCGTGTGCAGGAGTTACTTTGACCACGCCCGTTCCAAACTCCATATCAACGTGCTCGTCCGCGATGATAGAAATTTCACGGTTTATGATAGGAAGCACGACTGTTTTACCTATTAAATTTTTATAACGTTCATCATTTGGATTTACCATAACAGCCGTGTCACCAAAGTATGTCTCAGGTCTGGTGGTCGCCACGATAACAAATTCTTTACTTTCTTTTAGAAAATATCTTAGGTGGTAAAGCTTGCCCTTATTTTCCTTATGCTCAACCTCTACATCACTTAGCGCGCCATCATGGGTGCACCAGTTTACCATGTAGTTACCGCGTATGATAAGACCTTTTTCATATAAATTTACAAATGCCTTCTTTACAGCCTTTTTAAGCCCCTCATCCATAGTAAAGCGCTCTCTACTCCACGCAGGAGTGATACCAAGACGGCGCATCTGATAGACTATCTGACCGCCACTTTTTTCCTTCCACTCCCATACTTTATTTACAAATTTTTTGCGTCCCAAGTCCTCTTTTTTTGTTCCTTGTGCTAAAAGCTGTTTTTCTACCACGTTTTGAGTAGCGATACCAGCGTGATCAAGCCCTGGTTGCCATAGTGTTTTGTAACCGTCCATACGCTTATAACGAGTCATAATATCTTGAAGTGTAAAAGTAAGCGAGTGTCCGATATGAAGCACTCCAGTGACGTTTGGTGGTGGCATCATTATGCAGAAATTTTTGCCATCTTCTTGGATAGACTTGTTGCCATCTATCTCAAAATATCCGCGCTCTTCGCAAATCTTATAAAATTTCTCTTCTATCTCTTTTGCATTGTAAAAATCAGCCACTTTTTTATCCTTAATTATTATTTAAAAAATGCTCGATTTTATCAAAAACTTGTTTAAATTTTGCTTTTTAAGGGGCTAAAGAAGATAGAGTAAGGTGAGCTAGTCACCCTTTTGTTTTACTTTATAATAAAGCTCTTTGTAGCTAAATCATAGTCATTTTGTGCTTCGTTATACATGTTTTTGCCTATGACAGCAGGCAGAGAGCATTTACCTTTTAAAACAACTCGGTAAGGTGTATAGATAATTGCATTTTCACCGCCTTTTAATTCGAAAAAGCTCAAAACTCTATCGTCCTTTATGAGCTGATGTGATAAATTTATGCTATTTGTTACGGCTTCATCTCTTGTAAAATTTGCTAAATTTTCATTTATGGGCTCAAAACATGTGCTAGTTATCTCGTTTAAAGCACCCACAAGGTCTGCCTTGGATAAAATTTCAACTTTTGAGTAAACTATATCGTTGAGTTTAAGTGAATTTAGCGATATTTCTTTACCATCATTTGTGACAAAAGTCCTGTAAATATCAAGCTCTTTTTTCTCTTTTGTATGCTTTATCTGCAGAGGCGTATAGGCACTTGAACTGATTGTTATAAACAAATCGCCGGTTGCTTCTACTTCAAATTCGCCATTTTTTGTGTTTAAATTTATTGTTTGATTTGCGTTAAATTCTTCAACTTTGCCGTCGTATTTTACTTTAAATTTCACATCTTTATCATCTTTTAAATCTGCAAAATAAGCATTTAACGCACGAAGCATAAACGCCCTTTCTTGTGTTGAGCGAGCGCTGTTTGTTTTTGTTAGTAGCTCTTTTGCAAGATTATCTGAAAATGTATTTTTCTCAAAATTTGTAGCGTGCAGATATAGTATAAATGCCTTGTCTCTTAAATTTGAGCTAAAGCCTATGCTCTCATTTTCTGTCTTAACTACATCTAAATTTTTAAGTACCACCAAAGCTTCGTTTTTGTATCCAACCGCTTGTAGTATCGAAGCCATTAGGTATTTGCTAAGAGTGGTTTTTGTGTAATTTTTAGTGTCGTAAATTTGATTTATCTCGCTCATGCTGGCTTTTGAATTTTTACTTAAAACATACATCGCATAAAGTGCGTTATCACCGTTTGTGTGGTGCTTTAGTCCATTGATCGCTTGTTTTTTGATATTTTCATCCACGTTAAAACCAGCTTTGCTAAGCTCAAAAAGCACATCGGCAGTGTATATAGAAGCAAAGCTATCAACCGCTCCTAGCTCACTCCAGTATCCAAATTCGCCATTTTTATTTTGCATTTTACTTAGTTCTTTTATGGCGCTATTTATAAACCTAACTCTATCTTTTTCTTCGGTTTCGTCTGCGCTTTTTGCATGAAGTAGGGCCAAAAGGCGACTTGAGCGTTGTTCGGAACATCCATATGGATAAGAGATTAAATTTTTTGACATTGCCGCAAGTAGACCGTAAATAGAACTTGAAGCATCAATTGCTATGTCTGTATAGCCGTTTGCGAGCTTGAATTTTCGTGATTTATGCACACTAAAGCTTTTTGCGTAAGTGCTTTTTGGTTGGGCATTTATGATGGTAATGTTGTTTAAATTTACAAAGGTGTTATTTGCTTCGTCTGTAGCTGTTGTCTCAAATTTAGCATCAGCAACATCTTTTGCTTTTATATTAAAATTCAAAGCTATATTTTCAAAAGGTTGTAGATTTACAGATGTTTGACTTAAATTTATATCCAGGTTGTGGCTGTGACTTGAGCTTAAATTTAGAGTTTTTTTATTTTCCGTAGTGTTGAGGATACGCAAAATCCCCTCTATCTCATCGCCGTTTATCATATAACTAAGCTTTGTGGGTTTTAAAACTACATCGTCTTTAACCTCTAAAACAGCACTGGTGCTTGACATCTTTAGTTTGCTTGAACTTATAACATCTATACGGATGGCCGAGTTAAAGTCGCTAGGTGTTTTAAACATGTAAACCGCAGTTCCATTCTCGTCAGCTTTAAGCTTTGTAGCTTCATAAAATGTTTTTATGTTTTTAGTATCTACAGGACTTTCGTATTTTGCCATTTTGGCAGCCATTAGCATATTAGCGCTATCTCCGCCAAAATTTAGCGTTTTTGCATTTAGCTTGTAGCCTGTTAGTCTATCGTAAAAATCATAGTCAAAAACGCCGTCGCTAACAACTTTATCAAAAAATTGAAGCGGATTTGGGGACGGTTGTGAAGTGATGTTAAGTATACCAAGATCTGCTAGAAATAACGCTATATCGGCATTTGGTTCGGTTTTTATCTCGATCTTAACGTCCTTGTTTGTAAATGAGCTTTTTGGGCCATTTAACAAAAGTTGTATGTTTCTATCGCTTTTATCGGCGTTTGCATAGACTTTCGCATGTGTTCTAAACGGTGTACTTCCCTCATCTGCTAGTCGGTAGATGTTCGCACTTACATATAAACCGGTAAAATCAAAATCAAGTTTAAATTTAACGTTTGCCGAGTTGTTTTTTATCCTTGCAAGCTTATATGCTTTTACGTTTCCGCTTTCTACCGTAACAAGCGCTAGTCCTTCTTTTATGACCGAACTTATATCTGCGCTTAGCTCATCGCCTTTTTTGTAGCTTTTTGCATTTAGTTTTATCTGCGCTTTTGAAAGCTCTTTTGTTGGCATTAAAGTTGAGTATGTATAGCCGCTGACATCAATGTCTATGCTAGTGCTTGCTTTGCTTATGATGTCAGTTACTACGACTGTATAGTTGCCGCTTTGAGCAAAGGCGTATTCTAAAGCGCTATTTTCTTGTGTGAATGTAGCTATGGTTTCTAGGCTTTCAAACCATCTTAGCTCGTTAAATGCGTCGGTTGTATAGTTCCAAATTCGTCTTTTTATCTCAAATTTTAGATTTGGCTTAACTTCTTTCATATTTTTTGTATCAAGCACTACGGTTTTGAAATTTACCTTTTCTTCAGGCTCGACAAAATTTTTGTTTGCATAAATTCCAACTAAATTTTGCTTCGTAAAGATAGTTATTAACTTACTTGCGCTTACATTTTGCCCATCGTCGTTTATGTTAAAATTTATTATGCCGTTTGCTATGCTTTGGGTTTGGACGCTGTCGTTTATATCGATGACAAAAGACTCCTTGCTTGTGCCGTTTTCATCGAGTTTAACAGGCTTATAAAAGCCATCTAAGGCTAAATTTTTAACAGTGTCGTCTTTAAATTTATAGTCTTTGTATTGTTCGTTTTTGTATTCTAAGTCAACAAAATCAATCTCCAAACTACCGTTTAAAAAGCTTGCCTTATTTCCAAATAAATATGAGCTTGACAATAAAATTTTGCCTAGCTCCTGGGCATGAAATTTATCTTTTGCAAGAGTTATTTCATTTTTTATACGAGTTGGAGTAAAGCTTTCAACGTAAAATGGCTCTTTTGATAAAATTTTACCGGCATAAATAACGCTAAAAGTAAACCTGCCACTAAGCTCGCTTGATATACTTTCGTTAAAGTCAAAAGCACCTACTTCATTTGTTTGATAGGTTAAATTTGCTATCTCTTTGTTTTGCGGATCGGTTATTTTGACTTTAACAGGCATGTTTGAGATCGGAGTAAAATTTCTATCTCTTAGATAGCTTACACCTTTTATGCTTTCATCTGGTCTTATTAAATTTGATGCAAAGTGTGTAAATGCGTCGATAGTTTGGTTGCCGTCTTTTAGCGAATACGCAGCGTCTTTGTTTATATGTCCGTCTTCATTTATAATCAAGAAATTTTGCTCTTTTGCAAGGCTTACGACAACCGAGCCTACATCTTTATAAATGTCTTTTTTGCTAAATTTAAAAACACCTTCGTCATTTGTTGCACCTATCGTGATCTCGTCGTTTTTCTTGCTGTAAATTTTAACATTTGCATTAGCTAGCATTATGTTTTCACCAAGTCTGTTGGCAAATACGAAAATTTCATCCTTGCTAAGTTTTGCATTTACTGCTATATCACTTAGATAGACTACTTTTGAGGTGTGTTTATCTTTGTCGTAGTATAAATTCACACGATAAATTCCATCTGTAACTCCGGTAAAGTCAAGTTTGATTTTATGTGATGAAAACTCGTTTAAAACCCCGCCTAGTTCGTAGTTTTTAGAAGCTATCTCGCTTACAAATTCGTCTATGTCGTTTGGTTGTGGTTTGAAATTTAAAAAATATCTATAATTTTGATCGCTAAGTTTTTCTATAACTACTTTAAGGTTGCTTACATTTACACTTCTTATGCCGATCTCTCCGACGCTTGATATATACGGCTTATCGTTTATAAATTCTGCAAAAGGTGCTAAATTTGGCATTTTAACGATATAAGTACTATCGTCTCTTACTACATTCCAGTTATCGCCAAAACCTTTTTTGATAGTTATTTCGTATTCGTTAAGGGCTTTAAATTCATCACTTACGATATCAAAATAATAATAAAAATCCTCACCTATCTCATCCGTTTTGTTTTCGTCTATGACATATCCGATATTTGTTATTTGAAAATTTTTGACGCCTTTTATTTCGATAAATTTATTAAAATTTCTATCATTATAAAGCCAGTCTTTTAGATAAATTCTAGCTGCTAGTTTTCCGTTATTTAGGCTTTGAGGATAGAGTTTGTCTATCGTTAAAGTTTTTGCTTTTTCATTTTCTACTACGATATTTTCTTCATTTAATGGTTTTAAGTAAGTTATATTAAGGTCGGCTCCCAAAGTCGCGTTAAATTCGCTACTAAAGTCTTTAGGAAGGTTAAAAGCGGGGTTACTTTGAGCTTTGTCTAAAGCTATAACAAAAGCCTTTTCAAATGAATTTTGTATACTAAAGTTGTTGTCGTTTATGGTTAGCTTTTGTTTTAGCTCATTGGCGCTGACTTTGTCGTTAAATTTTAATACAAATTTATAATCTGAAATTTTGTCTATGCTTTTTAATTCAAAATTTGGAGTGCTAAAGTTTATCTTGCTGTTTTGCATTTTGCAGGTATGTTTTTTGCCTGCGTGAAGGTCTTTGGTGTAAAGGATGATACTTTTTGTTTTGTATTCTATAGTTGCGTTTATTTCAGGCACGCAAGTTAAAATTTTATCATCGCTTGTTGTTCCTACGAGTTTTTCATCTATAGTTTCATTTACGCCAAATTCTATCGAAAACGGCGTTTGTGTGATATTTTGATCAAAAGTTAATGCGCTTAAATTTATAGTTGTAAAAAGTATCAAAAGCGCTTTTGAAAGATTCATACTATCTCCTTATCTCTATCTTTATCTCTTTGTAGTTTGAATTTTCATCAAGACATCCTATGCGGTGCTGACCTGTCGCCAAACTAACGATATTTTCGCTTGCACTTTGGCGTTTGATAAATTCGCCGTTACCAAGCGTGATGTAAATTTCATCTCCTAAATAAGCGTAACATTTTATCATAACTTTGGTTTGATTATTATCATTTATGAAGATTTGACCATCATATAAAGAGGCAAAGATCGGAGCTTTATCTCGTAAAAACTTAGCACAAGGACTTTGTGCGATATCATTTTTGTTTAAAAATCCGTTTTTATACATAAAATCAAGCTCTTCACTTCTTAAATTTTGACATTTGTTTTGAGGCCAAACACCGAGAATTTGCTCATCTTGTTGCATATTTTTACATTCTTTAAACTCAAAACTATCAAGGCATGTTGGAGCTAGAACTATGCCGTCTGGTTTTTGCATGAAATTTAGTTTTTCTTTTTGAGAAAGCAACTTAAACATGTCAAACACAACCGAACTAGCGTCATTTAAGCCTGTTAATCTACTCGTCTTCTCGCCGTTAAAATTTCCTATCCAAATTCCAAGAGTATAGTTTTGATCAACTCCCAGCGCATATAGATCTCGCGAGTTATAGCTTGTACCTGTTTTAAATGCGATGGTTGGTGTATTTTGGGCGTATTGCCATGCATTTTTTAAGATGCCCCTACTTGCTTCGCTCATCATTTTTGCGCTCAGATAAGCACTTTGAGGGCTTATGAGGTTTAAAATTTCATTTTGGTTATTTACAAATTCACCTGCAAACTCAAGCGGTAAAAGCTTGCCGCCGTTTGCATATATCGTATAAAGACGAGTGAGGTTTAAAAGGCTTATTTCAGGACTTCCAAGCGCTATGGAAGCTCCGTAAAATTCCTTTTTGTTGTCTATTAAATTTATCTTTTCAAGTAGTTCATAAAGTGAGTTATCGCCAAGTTTTTGATTTAAATTTACGGCGGGGATATTTAGGCTAAGACCTAGCGCGTCCTTTGCGCTTACTTTACCCAAAAAGTCGTCGTTAAAATTTCTAGGAACATACTCGTTTATGTAAATTTGCGTGTCTATAAGCTCGCTTTTTGGAGTGATAAGTCCGCTATCAAGGGCAAGCGAGTAGATAAAGGGCTTTAGTGTGCTACCGACATTTCGTTTCATATTTAGGCTAGAGTTTTTGCCGTCTTTTGAGCTTTGATCGTGTGAGCCGATAAAGGCTACGACACTCATTTTTTTATTATCTATCAAGACGGCTGAGGCGTTATTTGCGCCATTTTGCTTGAGTTTGAACATGGTTTGATTTAAGATGTTTAATAGATCGTTTTGAAATTCTAAATTTAAATTTGAGTTTGTGATACCGTTTTTAAAAGCGACATCGGTGTAGCTTGGAGCATTAAAGGGGGCATTTAAGCGAGTATTTACAAAAGGCTCATTTTGAGCACGCTTAAGTGCACTAAGGTCGATGATGCCTGCATCAAAAAGCAGTTTAGCGACGCGGTTTTTTAGTGTGTTTATGTCTGATTTTTTATCAAGGCGATTTTTGTTTGGATTTTTGGGTATTGTGGTCAAAAGTGCGATCTGAGCGTAGCTTAATTGTGATAAATTTTTATTAAAATAAAACCTAGCCGCAGCTTTTACGCCCTCGATATTGCCCCCGTAAGGAGCTAGATTAAAGTATAAATTTAAAATCTCATCTTTACTAAAATGCCATTCGAGTTGAAAAGCGCGAAAAATTTCTTTGATTTTATTTGCGTAAGTTCGCTCATTGGCTTCAAGCATCCTTGCTACTTGCATAGTTATCGTGCTGGCTCCTATGCGGTTTTTGTGCGTTATGTTATAAAAACTAGCGCGAATTATCGAGAGGGGATTAACGCCAAAATGATAGTAGTAAAATTTATCTTCAAAAAGTAAAACGCTTTTTTTCAAAATTTCAGGAACTTCATGTGTGTGAAACCTCCAAGCTCCGTCACTTGCGAGCTTCATGCGTAGAATTTCGCCGTTTTTATCATAAACAACCTTGGAGTCATCTTTGTTTAATTTATCTAAATTTAACGGAAAAAGTGCGTCAAAAAGCATAAACGCCACAAACAAAATAGCAAAAAAAGACACCGTAAATTTTAGGAATTTTAAAGCTCTTGGCAATGTTTTATTCATTGCGTGATTATATCTTATTTTTAACTCACTTTAGGTATAATCACGCCTTTTTGGAGTCATCATGCCGTTAAGTAAACTAAATAAAGAACAATACACCGCCGCAACCGCACCGTTTGGTCATAACCTGGTAATCGCAAGTGCAGGAACGGGAAAGACCAGCACTATCGTAGCTCGCATAGCACATCTTTTAAATTTGGGCGTTTTACCTGAGAAAATTTTACTTCTTACGTTTACAAACAAGGCTGCGAGCGAGATGATAGAGCGACTAGAGCGGTATTTTGACAAAAAAATCACCGCTAAAATCACGGCAGGGACATTTCACTCCGTCTCATACACGCTACTTAAGTCGTTAAATAAAGGAGTTATACTAAAGCAACCGGGTGAGCTTAAAATTTTACTAAAAAGCTTAGTTGAGCGACGTAAATTTCATCACTTAAGCGATGTAAAACCATATGGCGGCGCATATCTTTATGACATGTATTCGCTTTATCAAAACAGCGTAAGCGATATAAGCTTTGCCGACTGGATAGTGCAAAAAAGCGATGAACAGGGCGTTTATACTGAAATTTATGAAGATGTTTTAGAAGAATTCGAAAGCGAGAAGCGTAAATTTTCATACGCTGACTTTAATGACTTGCTTATAAATATGAGAAACGAGCTAAAAAATAATGCTCAAATTAATTATGATGAAATTTTAATAGACGAATACCAAGACACAAACACTCTCCAAGGCTCGCTTATAAGCGCGTTTAAAACAAAAAGCATCTTTTGTGTTGGGGATTTTGACCAAAGTATTTATGCCTTTAATGGTGCAAATATCGAGATCATCGGCTCTTTTAAGGATAGATTTTTAGATGCAAATATATACGCACTAAATGTAAATTATCGCTCCAGCTCGTCCATACTTGCTCTTGCAAATAAAGTAATATCAAACAATCCGCGCCTTTACGAGAAAAATTTAATAGTAAGCAGAGAGGGAAATTTTAAAGCTCCGACATTGCTTGTTTATAATGAACTTTTCGAACAATACGTAAATATCGCAGATATCATCTCTCTCTCGCCGTTTTCACGTCAAAATATCGCGATAATCTTTCGAAACAACTCAAGCGCGGATGGCCTTGAAGTCGCGTTAAAAGAGCGAGGGATAAGCTCAAAACGTAAGGGTGGGATAAGTTTTTTTGAAAGTAGAGAGATAAAGGCGCTTGTTGATATCATGGGTGTTGTGATAAACCCAAAAGACATAATGGCTTTTATACATATCTGCGAATATGCCAAAGGTGTTGGAAGTGCGGTTAGCAAGGAGCTTTTTGACGCACTTGTAAAATTAGGACATGGAAGCCTTGTTGAGGGGCTTTTAAATCCTGATGAAAATGTAAACATACAAAGCAATAAAAGACGCAACTATCAGCTAGGGCTTTTTGATGACATAGACGAATTTGCCGATGTGTCGCGTTTTTCATCACTTAAATTTAGCGATAAATTTCTATCCCATCCCATACTTAAGATGCAAAAATTAAGCGAAAATGGAGCGATATTTTTATATGAAATTTATAATTTCTTACTCCGCGCAAAACGTATAACTCGTCCAACATCGCTGATAAACGAGATAAGAGATAGCAAAATTTACGAACTTATCGTGCAAAATATCGCCACAAAACGAGCTACACTGAAAAACGGTAATGTTGACCCGTCGTTATTTAACGAGGTAAAAGAGCGCATAATGAGAAAGTCCTTAGTCTTAGCCGAGCTGTCTAAAAACTATCATGATATGGAAAAATTTTATAACTTTATAACGCTTGGAAGCAATGAGATGAGCGAGGGAGAGGGTGTGAGCTTGCTTAGTGTTCATGCAAGTAAAGGGCTTGAGTTTGACCAGGTATTTATAGTTGATCTTGCGCAAAATCGTTTTCCAAATTTAAAGCTAATGAGCATGGGCGGTTCGCTTGAAGAGGAGCGAAGGCTTTTTTACGTCGCAGTCACCAGAGCTAGAAACGAGCTTTATCTAAGCTATGCTAAATTTGATAAGATAAAAAAGATAAATTATCAACCAAGTTGCTTTTTGATAGAAGCAGGCATGGCAAAGGCAGGAATTTAATCATTTTAGCTCATAAAAGCTAAGAAGCGTTCCTTGTGGAGTGGATACCGCGTAACCGATAAATATGGCTTGTTGTATCCATTTGTATTTTTTAGAGTAAGCTTCAAATTTTGGCACTGTAACAAAGTATCGAGATCCATCATTCTTTTTATGTATCATGCCTTCATTTTGTATGTATATCGTTTCACCATCATCTAAAAGTATGGCATATCTGGCGGAAATTTCTTTTATGCCGTTTTCTTTTTGCTTTTGGATGTCAACTCCATAAGGCATGGCGACACCGTTTATTTTACCGCTTACCTTAAGTGTAAATGGTACGAAAATTCTTTCGTTATCTCCAAGATATAGTCTTTCTTTGTTTGAATTGATAAGTATACTAAATGTGTATTTAAGTTTTGGTTCTTGCAAAGTAGGGTGCGAAACATTTGCGCACCCTGAGATAAATATGGAAATAAAAGTAAAAATTAAAAATTTTATATTAATTTTTATCATTTAACTTCATAAAAGTTTAATAAAACTTTATCAGGTAGCCTTACAGCATAGCAAACAAATATCGCTCTTTCCATCCATTTGTATTTTGCATCGTAAGTTTCAAATTTTGTTACGGTTGCAAAGTAGACATATTTTGGATCCACGATCTTGCCTTGTGCAGCCTCTTTTGCAACTTCAGGGTCTGTTATATGCCTCATACCGCTATTATCAATATAAATTTGAGCCCCGTCATCAAGTTTTATAGCGTATCTTGCGGTAAGTTCCGTAAGTCCGTCAGGGCGAACGACTTGACTATCTACACCGTAAGGCAAGACCTCTCCATTTAGTTTACCGCTTACTTTACCGCCTTTTATATATATTAGTCTTCTTAAGCCGTGTTCGTCATCTTTGCCGACAACAAGCGGCTTTTCAACCTCTATATCTATCATAAAGGCAAGCTCAAGTTTAGGCTGCTTTAAGTCTTTGGCTGAAATATCAGCAGCATTTAGACCAAAAAGACCGAGTGTGACTATCGCTAATGCAGCGAAAAATAACTTTCTCATATAAACTCCTTTGAAAAATAAAGTAAATATATTTTTTAATAATAATATAAGAATAATAAATTTTTACTGAATTTTGCTCTGTTTTAAAAGATTTTTGTATTTTTAGTTACAAAATAAATTGTTGTTTAAATTTAAATTTTTAACTATATCCAAAAATGTGGTAATCTCTTTTTTGTAAGCGTTTAAATTGTCTTGGTCTAGTACATTTTTCATATCAAGCTCGAAGTTGTCTTTGCCTAAATTTATGTAAATATAAATAAATTCGTCTTTCAAAACAGCACAAATTTGAGCTTTAAAAATTCTTTTTAGCTCGCAAAAATCCTGCATAAATTTTGGTGTTAAAAGATAACGAGCGTTTATTTGATCATTTGTGTAGGTTTTAAAATGGCTTTCAAAAGTAGCATCGTCCATATAGGCTCTATCGCCGTTTGTTTTTATGAAATTTGCTTTTTTGTCTATTATTTGAGTGATAGAATTTATTTTTTTATTAAATTTAGCGATAAAAAGCACTCCTTGAAACACAACAATCTCTTTTTTTATATCTTTACCGTTTTGTATGTCTTTTTGCACTCTTTTAACCAAAGCATCACTAAATTTAACCAAAATATCATCTGCTTTGCCATTTACTAGATCATTTCCGCCATAAAATGATATATCGGGACTATAAATTTCTGTAGATAAAAACTCGTTTTTTGTTATAAATTTATCTTTTTTATAGACTAGATCAGGGTTGATATCTTTAATTATGATCGGCATTATTTTGCTTTTAAACTCAACTTTTACGCTTTTGGAAATTTTTGAAACATAGAAATTAAAAGCAAAGACAATAGCGATAGTGCTAAATATAAAAGCTCCTAGTTTATTAAAACCAAAAGCATGAGCATAAAAATGAAAAAATAAAAATGATAATACAGCCACGCAGACAGCTAGTATTAGGGCGTTTTTGCGCTTTTTAAAAACAGCTATCTGCTCTGCTTTAATATCTGCAATGTATGAATTTAAATTTTCGATCTTAATCTCGCTTAAAAAGATCTTTTACATCAGGCGTATTTTGTTCGTTTTGAGGTGCTTGAAAAAATTCTTTAGGGCTAAATTTAAACCAAGAAGCGACAATATTGCTAGGAAACATCTCAAGTGCGTTGTTGTAAATCATCACGGCAGAGTTATAGGCTCTTCTTACGGCACTTAGCTGGGCTTCTATCTCATTTAGGCTCTTTTGAAGCTCTATGAAATTTTCGTTTGCTTTTAGCTCGGGATAGGCTTCAGAAAGTATTTTTATGCCGCCAAGTGTCGAGCTAAGCTCATTATTTATCTTTAAATTTTCACTCTCATTTGCATTAATGGCTTTACTTCTAAGCTCTGTTACTTTTGTTAAAAGTTCGTTCTCGTGTTCTGCATATCGACTAACGCTTGAAACCAAATTTGGTATAAGATCGTAGCGATTTTTAAGTGCAGCATCAATGCTTGCACGGATATTTTTTACTTGATTTCTTTTTGCGATTAGCGAGTTGTAGATGTTTATAAAAGCGATGACTAGTGCAAGTAGAGCGATCAAAATAGCAACATAAGCGTTCATGAAATTCCTTTAAATTTTTTGCAAATTGTAGCATATTTGGCTCCAAAATAGAACCAAATATATGCCGCTATATCGCTTTTGTCATTATTTTGGTTAAGATTTTGCTAAATTGAGCAGGATCTTCTATGTTCATACCCTCATTTATCTTTGCCATATCAAGAAGCAGGCGAGAGATATCATTTATCATTAACTCGTTTGTTTCTAATTTGGTAAAAATTTCGTGATTAGGATTGATCTCAAGTATAGGTTTTACCTTAGGTAGGTCGTTTTGGCCCATTTGTTTTAACATCATCTGCATAGCAAAATCAGGATCATTTTTATCATATATAAGCACTGCAACAGAGTCGCTAAGGCGCGAGCTTAATTTTACGTCCTTAACATCATCTTTTAAAATTTCACGCATTTTAACCAACGTATTTGTCAGTTTGCTATCATCAACGCTATTTTCTTCGCTTTTTATCTCATCGTCTATATCTGCGTGAGATATTGATTTCATAGGAGTTTTATCAAATTCATTGGTCATTGGCATAACGATAGTGTCGATCTCTTCGTCCATTATCAGCACTTCTATATCGTTTTTCTTAAAGCTTTCAAGAAGTGGAGAATTTCTAAGCATATTTTCGTTGTTTCCGCTTATGTAATATATGCTTTTTTGATCCTCTTTCATACCTTCTTTATACTCTTTTAGGCTGATAAGTCCATCTCGTTTGCTTGATTTAAATAATACAAGATCTAAAACCGCCTCTTTGTCATTACCAAAGCCGTAAAGTGCCTCTTTTAGGACTTTCCCGAAAAATGTGTAAAATTTTATGTATTTTTCTCTATCTTTTTCTTTTAATTTAGCTAATTCGCTTAAAATTTTCTTCACGCTTTGCTCTTTTACGCTTCGCATGATGGCGTTTTCTTGTAAAATTTCACGGCTTACGTTAAGAGGTAGATCTTCTACGTCGATAACGCCTCTGATAAATCTTAAAAACGGAGGTAGAAGCTCTTTTGCGTCATCTGTTATAAAAACGCGTTTTACATAGAGCTTTACACCGCTTTGGTAATCAACTCTAAACAAATCAAACGGCTCTGAACCAGGCACGTAAAACAGCGTGCTATATTCGATCTTGCCTTCGGCTTTTGTGTGGATATGCAAAAGCGGATCGGTACTGTCGTGGCTGATTTGCTTATAAAAGTCATTGTATTCTTGTGTTTTTATCGAGGCTTTGTTCATGCGCCAAAGAGCGCTTGCTTTGTTTATTTGAACGTTTTTTGTTTCGTATTTGCCCTCTTTTTCATCACCACTTGGAGCTACATACTCCTCTTTGTCCATAAAAATCGCATACGGGATATGGTTTGAGTATTTTTTGATAATACCTTCGAGCTTCCAAGTATCGGCAAATTCTTCGTCATTTAGATATAGTGTTATACTTGTGCCGTGTGATTCTTTTGTACTGTTTGAAATTTCATAGCTTTTTGCGTCTGAAGTCCATTTGTTTACCTCGTCGCTTAACGCTTTTTTGCTAACGACTTCTATCTTGTTTGCAACCATGAACGCAGAGTAAAAACCTACGCCAAACTGACCTATGAGCGAGCTGTCTTTTTTGGCATCTCCGCTTAAATTTTGCATAAAGCCTTTTGTGCCGCTTCTTGCGATAGTGCCTAAATTTGCGATAAGATCATCTTTGTTCATGCCTATACCATTATCACTGATTGTTAGTGTTTTTGCCTCTTTGTTGACGCTTATATCTATGCGTGGAGTGTAGTTTAGACTTTTATATGCTTCATCAGTAAGTGATAGGTAGTTTAGCTTATCTAGTGCGTCGCTTGCATTTGAGATAAGTTCGCGAAGGAAAATTTCCTTGTTGGAATATAGTGAATGTATCATTAAATTTAACAGATCATTCACTTCGGTTTGAAATTCAAATTTGTCTGCCATTTTATGTCCTTTTTAAATTTTTAGCAGATTATATCGTAATTTAATAACACCATCTTTAAGCGCCTAAAACACAGTATCTCTTTTATATTTAGTGACATTACATTGCCAAAACTAAAAATCGAGACTACTTTTTATAGCTTCTTTATCTTGCTCTCGGTATCCTAGAAAATGCCCATAAACTGTATTTATCATAGATAAATCTTTATGTCCTAAGGCTTCTTTTATAATCATAGGATTTACCTTGTTATTAAGCAAAATACTAGCATAGCTATGCCTTAAACTATGAAGACCAGAATAGGGGACTTCTAAAGACATGCATAATTTTTTAAATTTGTATAGTAGAGTTGTATACTTTATGGTAAAAGCTTTAAAGTCCTTTAACTCCTGTCTTAAACACTCAGGAATAAATACTAATCTAGAACACCCGTTTTTAGGAGTCTGTAGCGTCTTAGTACCATTAATAAGAGTTTTAGATATACTTATATAATCTCCTTGAATATCCTCTTTAGTTAAAGCAAGTATTTCCCCGGGCCTAGCTCCTGTATATATAGCTACGTATAGATAAGTCCTTAATTCACCACAAGAATTGTCTAATAATATTTTTATTTGCTCTTTAGTATAAACACATTTACTGCGGATTTTTCTAGTAGGAATTTTTATATTAAAAACAGGATTAAAACCTATAATACCTAGTTTTATGCCTATATCAAAAGCTCTTTTTATAGCTCCTAATAAATTTTTTATACTTCCTGAAGCAAGTCCTTTACTATACATTTTATATGCTACATCTTCAATATCTTTTACTGTATATTTTGTTATATTTTTATCTATAACATATTTTTTCGGCGTTTTTAAAAGAGTTGAAGTTGTATCTACTGTAGAAGGTTTTTTATAGGCCTTAGTATTTTCTAAAACCATATCTAATAGCTCGCTTAATAGGTGCTACTGCTCTAAACGAGTATAGAACTTTAACTATGAGAAAACTAGAGCTAGAAGCTTTACGTAAGAGTGGGAGAAAGATAAACGAAGGCGAGTTAGAGAATATAAAATCTAAACTAAAAGAGAGTCCTATAGCTCCGTTAATGAAGGCTGGATTGTTCGATGTTATTAATGAGGACTTAAACCTTGATGAGCTTAAGTTCGATAAAGCAGATGAGTATTATGAGAAGGGTAGAGCTAAGTTACCTGGATTTATACAAACAGGTCTTGATATAGTTCTTGTTTCTGAAAGAACAAGACTAAATAAACTTTTGTTTAAAGCTACTCAGTATGGAGACTTCATAGCTAGATATGCTATGTATGTACACAATAGAGATAACTTGAAGCTCTCTGAAGAAGAGAACTTGAATAGAATAAGAGACCAGTTCATAGACTATAACTTACCTACGTCAGCAGGTATAAAGATGCTTAATGATTATGGTTTAGCTATGTTTACTAAATACTATACGAGATTACAAAGACCTCTAGCACAACTAGTAAAACAAAGTCCTACAAGAGCTGCATTAGGCTTAATGTCTATGTTTATGCTCCCTGGATTTAATATAAGTGACCCATTTGAGGGTTCTATATTTACTAAAGACTTAGCCATGGTAGCGAGTGTGCCACTTGTGACACCTGCTGAATACTTTGCAAGTCATGTCCCGTTAGCTACTGCTACAGGATTATAAAACAAGGGGAGCAATCCCCTTGTTGTCTTTGGTGACAAAATGTTGCCAAAAGTTAAAAATTCTAATATACTCTATAGAGTTTCTAAAGTGTATTAGAATGCCTAATTTAGGGATAAAGACGTTCTATTTAACATTACTGGAATTCGTGTATTAAATTATATCGTAATGTGCTAAAAATATTTTTAAAATTGACTGTGGTAATGTCAATGTTATTAACTATTTTTAGTTATATCGTATATATCGTTAAAATTTATCTCGGTTTTTGCGATGTTTATCTTTTGTAGTTTTAAATTTATCTGTGTAGTAAGTCCGCTTAAATGAATGCAGTCAAAACCGTCATGGTAGGTAAGAGATATGTTATCTCCAGGCTTTAAGGTGCTTAAAATTTCTAAGTTTTCATAGGCTTTTGCCTCGTCTATTTCAAGCTTTTGACTAGCTTGTCTCTCTTGTTCCCTAAGCGCTTTACTTAGCGTTGACAGAGGATTAAAGGAGCTAAAAATTTTTGCTCTATCATTTTTTATCTTTGACACCGCTTTTATGCCCTCCGATTTTTTCGTTTCTATCTCGCCCTGTTGCTTCTGGCATAAGATCTATCGCTCTTAAGATGGCATTTTTGCCAAATTTATCCTTGATGGCATTTATGGCTTTTAAGGCAGTTTTTTCTTTATCGTCTTGCTCGTCAAAAAGACTTTTTTCTACTTGAGTATCTTTTTTGATATTGTTTGTGCTTATGCTAATTTGCCTGATAAGTCCTAAATTTTTGATTTTATTTAGATATAGATCCTCAACGCTTTGTATGATCTTGCTGGCGATATTTGTAGGAGTATGGTAGCTTATCGTAGCGCGTTCGTGTCCAAGATTTTTATCGGCAAATTTTATCACTATGCTAATTCCGCTGGCTTTGACATTTTGCGCCAACATCTTTAAGCTTAGTCTATCGCTCATCTCTTTTATAACAGTTAAAGCTTCATAATACTCATAATCACGCGGTAAAATTTCAGAGCTATAAAAAGACCTTGTGCTTGGCTTGTATGCTTTTATGTCAGCGATAGTTGTCGGCTCGATACCATTTGCATGATCAAGAGCTATATAGGCGTCTATGCCAAATATCTTTTCAAGTAAATTTAAAGGAACCATTGACATGTCTTTCATGCAAAAAATTCCATATCGGTTTAGCTTTGCTTCTGTTTGTTTGCCTATGCGCCAAAAGTCGCTAAGAGGCCTATGTGTCCAAAGCTTTTCTTTGTATAAATTTTCATCTAAAAACGCTATATTGTCATCACTATGCTTTGCAAGCATATCAAGTGCGATCTTTGCTAGGTATAAATTTGTACCGATCCCACAAGCAGCTGTTATGCCGGTTGTTTTGAAGATATCTTCCATTATCATTTTAGCTAGCGATCTTGCATCAAGAGAGTAAAATTTAATATACTCGCTAATATCCATAAAGGCTTCATCTATGGAGTAGACATAAATGTCCTCTTTTGCGATGTATTTTAGATAAATACCATAAATTTTTGCCGCATAGTCTATGTAATACTGCATGCGAGGGGCAACGGTTGTGTATTTGATATTTTTTGGTATCTCGTATAGGCGACATCTATTTTTGACGCCTTGAGCCTTCATATATGGAGTAACCGCAAGACATACCGTGCCATCGCCTCTGCTTGTGTCCGCAACTACTAAATTTGTCTTAAATGGATCAAGTCCAAGCTCCACGCACTCTACGGATGCGTAAAATGACTTTAGGTCTATTACGATATATGTTTTCATTTAGATGAAATTTTTGCTTACTAAAACCCCAAGATAACAAAAGGTTATACACATAAAAACACTTAGAAATATATTTGCAAAAGCCAGTATCGGATCTTTTGAAAAAAGCGTAACGGTTTGATAGCTAAAAGTAGAAAATGTAGTAAATCCACCAAGTAGACCTGTTATCAAAAAGAGTTTTAAGCTGGGATCAAATTTTAGGCTAAATAAAACACCTATAAAAAAGCTGCCTAGTGAATTTAGAAAGAGTATAGATAATGGAAAGGATGTGATAAAAATTTTATTTATCAAAATATCCAGACCATATCTAAAAATAGCCCCGAAAAAACCTCCAAAGCCAACAAGGATTAAGTTAAGCATTTAAATTTGCACGCTCTTTATCAAGTACGGCTTGCATTTTTGAGCGTGTATTTTCAAGCCACTCTTTGTCGCTTGTGTCAATGGTGTCTAGACAGATAACTTTTATGTTGCCGTTTTTAAAGCTAAATTTTTTAACATTTAGGATATCTGTGCCTATTATTACGATAGGTTGGACTTTTAAATTTAGCTTTTCGGTTATTATCTTTGCGCCGCCTTTAAATGGTAGTAACTTGCCCGAATACGACCTTGTGCCTTCTGGAAATATCGCCAAAACACGACCATTTTTTACTCTATCTTCTGCATCTTTTAGCAGCTTTATAAGGGAGTGTTTGCTCTCGCGTTCCACGGCTATCATCTTTGGCAGGCTTAAAATTTTACCGATTATCGGTATTTTACCGATTTGAGCTTTTGCTATCCAGCAGAGGTTTTTGGGATGAAGCTCTTCTAAAACGATAATGTCTAGCATGCTTTTATGGTTTATAAGTAAGATATTTGCTTCGTCGCTAAATTCGCCTTCGAGTTCTAAGCTATAAAGTCCGCAAATTCTTTGCAATTTCGCCCAAGCTCGTCTGATAGCACGGTTACTTTCGTTAAATACCCACATTAAAAACACAACAACTGAAACGCTAAGCAGGAATTGAAGTAGATAAAAAAAAGCTTTAATTCTTGAAAAGATCATCTTTTTTTACCCAGCCTATCTTTCCGTCGTTAAATAAAATTTTACGGTAGTCATCTTTATCTCCTAAAATTTCAACATTTTCTTGAGCAAGCGAAGTGTAGAATATAGTTGAGTTTTGCGTAGGCAAGATACTCACGCTTACGTTTGGTTTTAGTGTTGCTTTGCCAAAAGGGTTGTAAGTGTAAATTCCAAGCGCTACAAAGATGGCCGCAACGAAAAAATAACTAAATCTTCTTCTTAAAAGGGCAAGAAGGAAAAATATCCCGGCAAACGAATAAATAGCAATATCTTTATAGGCGCTAAATTCGCTTTGTTTTGGATTAAGCCCGATCTGAGTGCTTACATCGTCATCCTCAACACTAACAGGCAAAGAAAAGCTCTCGAATTTATTTCTACTTAAGTTATAGTAGTTGAAGTCAAGACTTTTTTTGTTAGGTTTAAATACGGCAAAATAATATGCACTTTGAAGCCCAAAGTCTCCAACTATAGTATCTACGCCTTGCTTTAAAATGGTTTTGTTTTGTATATCAAAGGCGCTTATGTCGATATTTCTACCTACTATTTCAACAACCATGATATTGTTTATATCATCAAATTTAGTAGTTTTAAATTTCTTTACTTCCAGGCTGTCTGCGACTATGTGGTTGAAATTTTCATCAGACCTTAGCTCTTTAAGTCTTGGAAGAAAGATGTTTATATTTGCATTTTGGTAATCTTGGTTATTTCTTTTAAGATTAAGACTTACGCGAAGACTTTTTGCTTCGATACTTTTTGCTATCATATGAAGCGTAGTTGTATATACGCCATTATCTGTTTTTGTCCATTTTAAATTTTTGGAATTTAACCATTTTATATTAGTCTCATCGACTGTTGTAGTAAATTCAAAGTCGAAGTCACTTTGAGTATCAGCCAATATGTCAACACTAAAAATTTCGCCAATAATGGCATTTTTAGGCATATTTACGGCTTTAAGTATGACGTCTTTTGCTTTTACGCTATCGTAAATTTGAGAGTCGGGTATGCTAATATCTGGTTCGTTTGTGGGTATGATATTACGCATTTGTTCCGGGGTTATGCGCTCTGGCTGTGGTGAGACTAATTTTTGACTTATGTCAGGATTTGAAATAGGTGGTTGCGGTGTAGCCGAGGGCACATCTTCTTTGGGTGTGCTTTGGATAGTCTTTTCTCTGTCGCCATCCATCATATCAAAAATGCTAGGCTCACTCCTTTGAGCCGCATTTATGTTTAAAACAAGTAGTAAAATTGAAAAAAATTTTACCAAACTAGTCCTTTTAGCATTTTTAGACCATCGTCTGAGTTAAGTATTTTTTCACAAGCGCGCTCAGGATGCGGCATAAGGCCGAAGATCTTTTTACTCTTGTCGCAAATACCTGCTATACTATCGATAGAGCCGTTGATATTAACGTCATTGCCTTTTTCGTCACAATACTTTAGCAACACCTGTTCGTTTTGATACATCTCTTTTAGGGTTTTATCATCTGTAAAATAATTACCTTCGCCGTGTGCAACAGGGATATTTACTATCTCTCCAACTTCTAAATTTGATAGAAATTTATTTGAATTTGCTACAACTTTTAGTGGTTGGTATTTTGATATAAAACTCATGCTTTCGTTGCGTCTCATAGCGCCTGGCAATAATCCAAGCTCGAGCAACATCTGAAATCCATTGCAGATTCCAAGCACGTAGCCGCCTTTTTTAGCGTGTTCTACGACTGCTTTCATAGCAGGAGAAAATTTAGCGATGGCTGCTGTTCTTAAGTAATCTCCATAGCTAAAACCACCGGGTAAAACAATCAAATCAGCGTCGATTTTATCCTCTTTATGCCATACGATCTGCGTATCACAGCCTAGAAGATCAAATGCGTATTTTGTATCTACTTCGCAATTTGAACCGGGAAATAAAACTACCGCTACTTTCATAGCACTATCTCAAAATCTTCGATTACGGTATTTGCTAGTAGCTCTTCACACATTGTTTTAAGTTGTTTTTTTGCCTCTTCTTTATCTGTTGCGTCTATATCTAAAACAACTTGTTTTCCGATACGTACATTAGATACATTTGCAAAACCTAGTGAGCTAAGAGCATGTTCTGTTGCCTTGCCGGCAGGGTCTAAGACCCCGTTTTTTAGTGCTATATTTATAACTGCTTTCATTTTTAGCCTTACGATAAAATTCTTCTTAAAACTTCTTCATAAGCGACTTTTACTTCGCCGATACCTTGTCTAAATCTATCTTTGTCAAGTTTTTCGTTTGTTTGTGCATCCCAAAAGCGGCAGCTATCAGGGCTTATTTCATCAGCCAGTAGTATATTACCGTCTTTATCGATACCAAATTCTACCTTAAAGTCAACAAGTTTTAAGCCTTTTGCTTCAAAGAATTTAAATAGTATAGAGTTTATTTCGCGAGCGATATGGCGTAATGTCTCAAGATCTTTTTCGCTTTTTACAAGACCCATAACAAGACAATGTTCGTCAGTTACGATAGGATCGTTTAGTTCGTCATTTTTATAATAAAATTCAACTAATGTAAACGGTAAAACCATGCCTTCTTTTAGTCCAAGGCGTTTTGAAAGAGAGCCGGTTGCTATATTTCTAACAACAACTTCTAGAGGAACTATTTCACATTTTTTAACAAGCTGCTCTGTGTCGCTAAGTGTTTCAACAAGGTGAGTCGCTATGCCTTTTTCTTTTAAAATTTTAAAAAGTTGTGTGCTTATTTTATTATTTAAGGCGCCTTTACCGTCTTCTTTACCTCTTTTTTGAGCATTAAATGCGGTCAAATCGTCTTTAAATTCAGCGATGAGCAAATTTGCGTCATCGGTTGCATACATCTTTTTGCCTTTACCTTCGTAAATCAACTCTCTCTTTTCCATACACTACTCCTTGAAAATTATTGTTTTATTTTTAAAACTTTTACTACGTCAATGGCTGTTTTTAACTGTAAATCTTCATCAATTTTTTTCTGAGAAATTATCGTTTTATCATCTTTTGCTTCTGTTTTATTTGCTTCGGCACTTGCGTCTATTTTATCTAATTCACTTTGTAAATGCGCTTTTAGCTCACTTTCTTTTATTGCAAATGCACTATTTTCGCTTTGCGGTACTTTACCTGGATAGACTACTATATCAGGCGTAACACCGACTGCTTGTATAGTCCTGCCACTTGGAAGATAATATCGAGCGATAGTAAGTCTAAGAGCTTCAGTGTCGTCGATAGGTAGTATGACTTGAACGCTGCCCTTACCAAAGGTATTCTCTCCTACTACTACACCACGTTTGTGATCTTGAAACGCACCACTAACTATCTCGCTAGCACTTGCGCTACCGCCGTTTACTAAAATGGCCAAAGGAAGTCTGCTTAGCGTGGCACTAGAGCTTGCTTTATACTCGGCATTTTCATTACTATCGCGACCTTTTTGAGATACTATGATGCCTTTATCTACAAAAAGATCTACTAGCCCGACAGCTTGATTTAGTAGTCCGCCAGGATTATTTCTTAGATCCATTATAACCCCGTCTACTTTAGGGTATTTCTTAAGAAATTCGCTTGCTTTACTGACTACGTTTTTGTCGAAATTTGTTATCCTAAGATATAAGATGTTTTCTTTTTCTATCATGCGAGCATATACGGACTCTACTTTTATTATGTCGCGTATGATTTTTACGTCAAATGGCTTTTGCTCGCCTTTTCTTACGATTGTTATGGTTATTGGAGTTTTTGGTTTACCGCGCATTTTATTTACGGCTTCATCTATCGTTGTTCCAATGGTTGCATTGCCGTCTATTCGCAGGATTATATCTCCTGCTTTTATACCGGCTCTATCTGCCGGAGTATCTTCGATAGGAGAGATAACGGTTAGTGCGCTATCTTTTATACCAACAGTTATGCCAAGTCCGCCAAATTCGCCGTTTGTTTGGACTTGCATATCCTTAAAAGCTTTTTCATTTAAAAAGCCCGAATGTGCATCTAAATTTTGCATAAGACCGCTTATGGTTTTATCGATAAGTTCTTTAAATTTTATATCATCAACATAGTATTTTTCAACGGTGGATATAGTTTTTGTTAGTTTTGAAAGCGCTTCGATCCTAATACTTGCATCATCATCGCTTTTAGCCGTCAGTGAAGTTGCTAAAAGTGCTGAAGAAAGTAAAAGTGAGATGAATTTTTTATTCAATTTTTCTCCTAGAATTTAAATACTGGGAATTTTAGTAGGTTTTGCCTAAAAAATGGCTAAATTTTAGCAATATCGTCGCATGAATTCAAAATTCCTACGCATTATAAAAAAGGGAAATATTGTCACTCGTATATTTTATCTGCTAAATTTATAAAAATACCTTGACAATAATAGACTAAAGTTATATAATACAACCAATATAAAATTAAGGAGCCAAGAATGTCTAATATAACAGAGAATTTGACAGCACAAATGACAAGCGCTTTAGAAAGTGCCGCGTCTTTAGCTATACATTCTAAAAATTCACAGGTTGTGCCACTGCATCTTTTTTGGGGATTGGTTACGGATAGTGGTTCGATCTTAAACCAAGTTTTTAACAAAATGTCTATCTCAAAAGAAGCCGTGGAGCTTGAGATAAAAAGCATTATTTCATCATTGCCTACAAGCTCAAACGTAAGCCGTGAAAATATCCAAATTTCACGTGATATGATAAACTCTCTTGAGAGTGCAAAAGGGCTTATGACTAGCCTTGGAGATAGCTTTGTGGCAGTAGATACGTGGATAATGGCAAATTTAGACGTTGAACCGATCAAAGGAATTTTGTCTAAATTTTGCGATATTTTAGAGATAAAGAAAAATTTAGAAGCCATTCGTGCAGGTCGCAAGATAGATACCCAAACTAGTGACGAAACACTTGATAGTTTAGAAAAATACGGGGTTGATCTTTGCAAGAAAGCTCTTGAGGGCGCACTTGATCCGGTTATCGGTCGTGATGAAGAAATAACAAGGATGATGCAAATTTTAATAAGAAAAAGCAAAAACAACCCTATCTTACTTGGTGAGCCGGGTGTTGGTAAAACGGCAATAGTTGAGGGCTTAGCTCAAAAGATAGTCGCTAAAGACGTGCCTGTAAGTTTGCAAAACAAACGCGTGATAGCTCTTGATATGAGTGCGTTAATCGCCGGTGCAAAATACCGCGGCGAATTTGAAGATAGATTAAAAGCCGTTATAGAAGAGGTTAAAAAGGCTGAAAACATCATACTTTTTATCGATGAAATTCACACCATCGTAGGAGCTGGTGCAAGCGAGGGTAGTATGGATGCGGCAAATATCCTAAAACCGGCTTTAGCGCGTGGTGAACTTCACGCAGTTGGTGCAACTACGCTAAAAGAGTATCGTAAGTATTTTGAAAAAGATGCGGCGTTACAACGTCGTTTTCAGCCTATCGACGTAAAAGAGCCAAGTGTAAATGAGGCCTTGCAAATTTTAAGAGGTATAAAAGCTAGACTTGAAGTCCATCATAGTGTAACTATAACTGACAGTGCGCTTGTGGCAGCTGCAAAGTTGAGCGATCGCTATATATCAAACCGATTTTTGCCTGATAAAGCCATCGACCTTATAGATGAAGCGGCGGCTGAGCTAAAAATGCAAATAGAAAGCGAACCATACGAGTTAGCACATGTAAAGCGTGAAATTTCAACTCTTGCCGTTGAAAAAGAAGCATTAAAAATGGAAGATGAGGCTAAAAATTCGGCTCGTTTGGAGCAGATAGAAAAAGAGATCGCAAATTTAAACGAGCAAAAACAAAGTTTAGATATAAAATTTGAAAATGAAAAGGCTGTGTTTAACGGAATTTCAAATGCTAAAAAACAGATCGATAGTCTAAAAAATGAAGCCGAGATCGCAAGACGAAACGGAGAATTTCAAAAAGCAGCCGAGATAGAATACGGCAAAATTTTAGAGGAAACAAACAAGCAAAAAGAGCTTGAAAGCAAATGGGAAAGCATGAAAAAAGAGGGCGTGCTTCTTAAAAATCAAGTAGACGAAGAGCTTGTTGCTGGAATTTTGAGCAAATGGACAGGCATAGCTGTTTCAAAAATGCTAGCTAGCGAAAAACAAAAATATCTACAAATAGAAGAGCATTTGCAAAAAAGCGTTATAGGTCAAGACGCTGCCTTGCACGCGCTTTCACGTGCCATAAAACGTAACAAAGCAGGGCTAAATGAAGGTTCAAGGCCTATTGGGTCGTTCTTGTTTTTAGGTCCTACGGGAGTTGGTAAAACGCAGTCGGCAAAGGCACTTGCTAAATTTTTGTTCGACGATGAAAAGGCGCTTATACGTTTTGATATGAGCGAATACATGGAAAAGCATAGCGTCTCAAGGCTACTTGGCGCACCTCCCGGATATGTCGGATACGACGAGGGCGGACAACTAACAGAAGCGGTTAGACGTCGTCCTTATAGCGTGATCTTGTTTGATGAGATAGAAAAGGCTCATAAAGATGTGTTTAATATCTTGCTTGGTATATTAGACGATGGGCGAGCAACCGATAACAAAGGTGTTACGGTGGATTTTAAAAATACTATCATTATCCTAACCTCAAATATCGCTTCAAATTTTATCATTGATCTTGAGGGAGAAGAGCGAGAAAAAGCCGTTAAAAACGAGCTTAAAAACTACTTTAAGCCTGAATTTTTAAATCGCCTGGATGATATGATAATTTTTAATCCGCTAACTGAAGATGGGCTTGTAAGTATCGTGCAAATCATGTTTAAAGAATTTCAAAACAGACTTGGCGAGCGCGATATAAAAGCAAATCTGGATATAAGTGCGGCTAAATTTATCGCAAGTGCCGGTTTTGACCCGGTTTATGGCGCTAGACCGCTAAGACGCGCACTGTATGAGCTTGTTGAAGATAATGTTGCCGAAATGATACTCAAAGACGAGCTTGAAAGTGGCGATGAGATAGAAATTTCAGCAAATGCAAATGAAATTTTAATTACCAAGAAATAGTGAATTTTAGGGCTGTTGCGGCAGCCCTTTACAATATGCTAAAAAATAATATTAACATAAAATAAATATTAATAAATCCTCTCTTAAATATTATCTCTAATAAAATTTTTAATAACCTTTTAGTAAAACTATGTGTAATATTTCACAGTTAGTTTTATCTCATTATATAAAAGGAGTAAAAATGACCGAGAATGACGTCCTTGTAAGGATTAACAAAAGATTGCTCGAACTTTCTAAAATTCCAAGAATCAATCAAGAAGGTTCTATTGCTAAACGTTTAAAAGAAAAAGGTTTTTCTAGGCGTGATTTCATGAAGTGGGCAGGTGCGATGAGCGCATTTATGGCACTTCCTTCAAGTTTTGCGCCAAGTATTGCAAAAGCTGCCGAGCTTAGTGATAGACTGCCCGTGATTTGGCTTCATATGGCCGAGTGCACGGGTTGCTCAGAAAGCCTTCTTAGGAGTGATACTCCAACTATAGATAGTCTTATTTTTGACTATATTAGCCTTGAGTATCATGAAACCCTAATGGTCGCGGCAGGTCATCAAGCTGAAAGAAATTTGCACGATGCCATTAAAAAGTATAAAAACCGCTATATTTTGATGGTGGAGGGTGCTATCCCAACCGGAGCTACCGAATACTATCTAACGATAGGCGCCGAAGGTCATACGGGTAAGCAGATAGCTCAAAATGCCTGTGAAAATGCGGCGGCTATATTTAGTATAGGAACTTGCTCTAGTTTTGGAGGAATTCAAGCCGCACATCCAAATCCAAGCAACTCAAAAGCGCTAAGCGTTATCACTTCAAAACAAGTTATAAACGTCCCCGGCTGTCCTCCAAGCGAGAAAAATATCGTAGGAACACTGCTTCATTTTATATTATTTGGCACTCTTCCTGCTCTTGATGTTTACAACAGACCAAAATGGGCTTATGGACTTAGAATTCATGACCTTTGTGAAAGACGCGGACACTTTGATGCCGGCGAGTTTGTGCAAAGCTTTGGTGACGAAGGTGCTAAACAGGGCTTTTGTCTATACAAGGTAGGTTGTAAAGGACCATATACTTTTAATAACTGTTCACGCGAGCGCTTTAACTCTCATACATCATGGCCTATCCAGGCAGGACATGGCTGTATAGGTTGCAGTGAGCCTGACTTTTGGGATACTATGGGGCCGTTTGAAGAGCCAATGGCAGATAGATTATACAACACTCCGTTTGGTATTGGGTCTGACGCCGTAAGCGATAAAATCGGAGTTGGAATTTTAGCTCTAACAGCCGTTGGCATAGCAGCGCACGCAGCAATAGCCGCTATGAAAAAAGGAGATAACGATGAGTAAAAGAAAGATTGTCATAGATCCTATAACTAGGATAGAGGGGCACTTGCGCGTAGAGGTTGTTGTTGATGATAATAACGTCGTGAAAGAGGCGTATTCTGGATCGACACTTTGGCGTGGTATAGAGCAGATAGTAAAAGGACGTGATCCCAGAGACGTTGGGTTTTTTACTCAAAGAATTTGTGGCGTTTGCACGTATTCTCACTATAAAGCAGGTATTATCGCGGTTGAAAACGCACTTAGTATAACGCCTCCTTTAAATGCCCAACTAACAAGAACTCTTATGAATGCAGCGCTTTTTGTGCATGACCATATCGTTCATTTTTATCACTTGCATGGGCTTGACTGGGTTGATGTTATATCAGCTCTTAGCGCTGATCCTAAAAAAGCAAGCGAAGTTGCGTTTAAATTTACAGACCTACCGTATGCGTGCGGGGAGGATAAGCTTAAAGAAGTTCAAAAAAGAGTAGGGGAATTTGCAGCTAAAGGTAACCTTGGACCATTTGCAAATGCGTATTTTGGACATAGCACTTACAAACTAAGTCCTGAAGAAAATTTAATAGCTCTTTCGCACTATCTTGAATGCTTAAGAATTCAACGCACCGCAGCGCAACTTATGGCGATATTTGGCGGTAAAAACCCACATCCGCAAAGCTTAACCGTAGGCGGTGTAACTTGCGTTATGGATATCGAAAGCCCCGCAAGACTAGGCGAATATCTAACAAAACTAAAAGAGATCCAGGAATTTGTTAATCGTGCTTACTATCCGGACTTAGTTATGGCGGCAAAAGCCTATGCGAACGAGCCTAGCGTGCTAAATGATATCGGTGTAGCAAATCTTTACACATTTAAAGAATTTCAAATAGGCGCAAACGAGTGGTTGTTTGAAAGTGGTATCATTAAAAACGGCGATCTAAGCAAGGTTTATGATGTTGATGAGAGCCTTATAACTGAAGAAGCCACACATGCTTGGTATGAAGATGACAAAGCACTTCATCCGTATGATGGCAAAACCGATCCAAAATACACAGGTTTAATTGATGGTGAAAGTATTGGCGAAGACGGTAGGATGGTTCATTCTAAATTATTTAACACAAAAGGTAAATATAGCTGGATAAAAGCGCCTAGATACGGCGGAGAATCTCTGCAAGTAGGTCCTTTGGCAAATATCGTAGTTAATTACGCAAAAGGAAACAAATACGTAGTGCCTGTGGTGGATAAATTTTTAAAAGACACGGGACTTCCTTTAAGTGCTGTTTTATCAACACTTGGTAGAACTGCAACAAGGATGCTTGAAGCTAAAATCATAACCGATAACACTATTACGGCCTTTAATAACCTCATAGAAAATTTAAAAACCGACCGTGAGACATGTGCTAAATACTCTATAGACAAAAACAAAGAGTATAAAGGCAGATACATGGGTCATGTGCCACGCGGAACGCTAAGTCACTGGTGTCGCATAAAAGATGGCGTCATAACCAACTGGCAAGCTGTAGTTCCTAGCACATGGAACGCCTCTCCAAAAGATGCCAAAGGTCAAATGGGATCGTATGAGGCGTGTTTGATCGGTTTAAAGATAGCCGATGTTACACAGCCACTTGAGATCGTGCGTAAAATTCACTCATACGACCCTTGTATAGCTTGTGCCGTTCATGTGATGGACACAAAGGGGGCAAAACTTGGCGAGTATAAGATAGATGCAAATCTAAAAGGATAAGCCATGAGAAAAGCAGAGTATGAATTTAGCATAGGAGTTAGACTTACGCATTGGATTAGAGCTATTGCGATAGCGTTTTTGATTTTTAGCGGGTTTTACATCTCTTATGTATTTATAGCGCCTGAAATTTCGGCAGAACCTACGTTGTTTTTAAACGCAAAATGGAGAGCCGCCCATCAGGTTGCTGGGTTTATTTTGATAGCGTGCTTTATATTTAAAGTTTATCTATTTATATTTGACAAACATAGTAGAAAGGAGTTAAGAAGTGTTTTTGACTTTTTAAATCCAAAAATTTGGTTCTCGCAGATCAAATACTATCTGTTTTTAGGCAAACATCCTCATCTAAAAGGTGTTTACAACCCGCTTCAGTTTGCGTCTTATTTTTTCTTTTATGTTGTTTTGGCTCTTATATGCGTTAGTGGCCTTGTGCTTTACGCTCACGTTTATCACGAAGGACTTGGTGGCGCTATATATGACATTGCTAGATGGCTTGAGGAGATGATGGGTGGTTTGGCAAATGTTAGAACGATACATCGAATTTGTATGTGGGTTATCATGATATTTGTGCCCATTCACGTCTATATGGCTGTATTTAATGCCGTTAAAGGCAAAAACGGAGCCATGGATGCGATAGTTAGCGGATATAAATTCGTAAAAGAATAAAGATGAAATTTCTGCTTCTTGGTATCGGAAACGTTATGTTTGGCGATGAGGGCTTTGGAGTGCATTTTATAAAGTGGATAGAGAGAAACTACCGCTTTACAAGCAAGGAGCATTTGCTTGAATTTATAGACGGCGGGACGTTAGCCATGGCGCTAACTCCCGTTATTTCGGAATTTGATAGTATAGTGATGGTTGATTGTATAGAGGCTAACGACTCAAAAGTAGGTGAAATTTACTTCTTTGACTATGAAAATATCCCTGAATTTATAAATTTTGACGGATCTGCACATGAAGTCGAGATGAAGCAAACATTAGCATATATGGACATTTTAGGTGATAGACCTGAGGTTAAAATTTTAGGACTTATCCCAAAGCGGATAGAGCCCATGAGTTTTGAACTCTCAAGCCAACTGATAAATGGCGCAAATGTCGCTTTAAACGCACTTTTAAACTATCTTTTAAAATGCGGATTTGAGTATGAAAAGATAGATAATCTTAGCATACAAGATATAGCAAATGAGTATAAGAAGAAAGGTTTTTATGGTTCTAGCTTTTGAATTTTTATGGATAAAAGAGCTTGTTTGGCTTGAGATCATCCTAAGACAAACGGCTAAAAATTTACCTCATAAAGTAGTAAAAGATAGCGAAGGACTTACGCTTTTTATTAGTGCAAACGAGAGTGAACTTTCTAAATTTAGTGACAAACTTTGCATAAATTTACCAAGTTCGCTTTTTATAAAAGGCTGTAGAGTTTATGAAGCAAGCATGCCAAATGACAAAAGCGATAAAGATGTGCACTTGGAGTGTGATTTGCCAGCTCTAACCCCGCTTCAAGAGCTAAATTTTAAACAAAACGGACAAATTTGCAAAAATGAATTTGGTGTTTTAAGTAAAATTTCTGTACTTGATCAAAAAATTTGCGAAGAAAATTTTAACCTCCTTTTAGGGCAGTGCGCTAAAAAGATAAAAGATGGAGAGGTAGTGAAATTTAAGAGCAGCTCTAGTGAATTTGAAGTAGAGATCCTACATAGCTTTGATAAATTTGACTTTATCATGCCAACTAATTCAAAAGCGCTTTTAAATATCTTTGCTTTTAATGAGCGTGAGATAACGGCACTTGCTAGCTTTGAAAAGCCGATGTTAAGACTAAAAACAAATGCGCTTTTTAAGCAAAAACACCCTCAAATTCAAACTACGGCAAATGTTAAATTACCACAGGATTTTTTTATCTTTGCTCTTTGCGATAAACTTTATAATGATAAGATAAATTTTATCGGAGTTAGAAATTTAGGCAAAAATTCTATTTTGAAATTTTGCCTTTTTGATAAAGAAAGCTTGGTTTACGATAGCAGTTCAAAAGAAGAGCTAGAGAGTTATTATTTTGAGTTAAATTTAAACAAAAATAGTGCCGACGGTATATTTTTAGTGCGTAAAAATGATAAGATACCGCTACTTTTTATACCAAATTTTATAAGTTTTGACGAAATTTTTAAGGAGATAAAAGGGCTTGATGGCGGAGAAAGGTTGCTTGAAAATTTTGCAAAAACTTATGTTTTACCAAGCGAAAATTTAAACCTAAATGCAAATTTTTACTCACTGTTTTACATGAGTGCAAAGGTGTTAAATTTTAGTCCAAATTTAAAACAAGCAGGAGAAAGGCTGCTATTAAACGCCTTTAACTTTGGTGCAAATAGAGGCGTTTTGATAGATTGTAAGGTTAAAGACGGTGTTTTTGATGTGGCTAAATTTATAAGAAGCACCATGAGTTTTATGCTAGCCGGAGCGCAAGAGGGCAACATAAGCTATGGTGTGGTAAGTTCACTGGCTGGCTTTTTAGCAAATTTCATGCTTGAAAAAGCGGATGAATTTGATATAAAAACCGTGAAATTTAGCGGAGATTTATTTAAAGAAGAAGCTGTATTAAAAACATTTAAGCGCGAATTTGAGCCAAATTTTAAGCTTGATTTTAGCAGTTTGGGCATTAAAATATCACTGTAAAGCCCGAATTTATTAAATTTTTGTTATAAATTTCAAATGATAAATTATAATTTTGAAATTTCAGGTTTAGTTCAGGGTGTTGGTTTTAGACCATTTGTGTATTCACTAGCGATCAGGTATGGACTAAAGGGTGAAATTTACAATGACGACGAAGGTGTAAAGCTAAGCCTTTATGGAAAAGAAAAGGCGCTATTATCATTTGAAAAGGCACTATTTGCTGAGCTAGTTCCGCTTGCTAGGATAGATGAGCTAAGGAAATTTAAAGGCGATAAAGTCTTTGACGAGCTAAACATCATTGCTTCTAGATCAGCCCAAAAAGCAGCTGCCATACTACCTGATTTTGCTATTTGCAAAGAGTGCGAACGAGAGTTTTATGATCGGTCAAATCCTCGCTATCTATATCCATTTATAAACTGCACGAATTGCGGTCCGAGATTTTCTATCATAAAATCCCTGCCATATGATCGTATAAACACAACCATGAATGAATTTAAGATGTGTGAAAGTTGCGAGAGTGAGTATAAAAATCCACTCGATCGTCGCTATCACGCACAGCCCATCTCATGTCCAAAATGCGGTCCTAAGTTTATGTTAAAAGATAAAGTCGGTAAAATTTTAACCCAAAACGAAGACTCGATAAAACAAGCCACGCAGCTTATAAAAGATGGTAAAATTTTAGCCATAAAAGGACTTGGCGGCTTTCATCTAGTTTGCGACGCGCATAATCAAAATGCGATAAATGCGCTTAGACTTCGCAAACATCGCCCACATAAGCCGTTTGCTATAATGTGTAAAAATTTGCAAAACGTTAAAGAGCTGGCTGAAATTTCAAGCAAGGAAGAGGAGCTTTTAACTTCAAATTTAAAGCCGATCGTGCTTTTAAAAGCAAAGCCAAACAGTACTTTAGCGCCAAGTATCGCGCCAAATTTAAACCGTCTTGGCATTATGCTAGCATTTAGCGGTATCCATTTAGCGCTTTTTGAATACCTTGATACAAATATCGTGGCAACTAGCGCAAATATCTCCGGTGAGCCGGTGATATATAACGAAGCAGAGCTACTTTATAAGCTTGGCGATGTTATTGATTTTTATCTTGACCACGATAGACAAATTTACTCTCCCAGTGACGATAGTATCGCTTTTACGGTGCAAGAGGAGATAAATTTTACACGCACTTCGCGCGGGCTTAATCCATACTTTTTTCATTCAAATTTCAACAAAAAAGGGGCATTTTTAGCCCTTGGTGCCGAACTCAAAAATCAATTTGCCATCTATCATAACGGGCAAATTATGATAAGCCCATACATTGGAGATCTTAAAAATGTAGCTACTTTTGATAGATTTTTAAATGTTTTAAACCTTTTTGTTAAAACCTACGAGCTTAAATTTGATCACGTGATTTGCGACCTTCACCCGCATTTTTTAAATACAAAATGGGCTAAAGAGCAGGGATTTACTTTAAGTGCCATCCAGCATCATTATGCACATCTTTTAGCTGTTATGTTTGAGCATAATTTACCAAAAGATGGCGAATACATCGGCTTTTGTTTTGATGGCACAGGATATGGTGAGGATGGTAAAATTTGGGGTGGAGAGGTATTAAAAATAGATCAAAACGGCTATAAGAGGCTTTATTGTTTTGATGAATTTAAACTAATAGGTGGCGAAAACAGCATAAAAAACATCTATCAAATCGCTTACTCTATCATATTAAAATATGATCTTGAAGATGAAGCGAGAGAATTTTTATCAAAATTTGACGCAAAAAGACTTTTGGCGCTAAAAACAGCACATAATGTTACCAATATACACACTAGCTCTTTAGGCCGCGTGTTTGACGCATTTGCAAGCGTTATATTGGGTTTAGAAAGCATAAGTTACGAGGCCCAAAGCGGTATGGAACTTGATAAATTTTATGATGAAAGTTTGGATTATTCTTATAAATTTGAGATAAAAAATGGTGTTATAAATTTTAAAAATGCCTTTAAATCGGCTCTAAAAGATGACGCAAAGCACGCAGTTACTGGCTTTATTAATGCTATCGCAGATCTAGTAACTCAAGTATCTAAAGAAGGCAAAAAAGATGTCTTGCTTTCTGGAGGAGTGTTTCAAAATTCGACACTTTTATCACGTGTGATTAGGAATTTAAAAGATAAAAATATAAATTTTTATCACTGTTCTAAATTTTGTGATAACGATACAAATATAGCTTTGGGTCAAATTTATTATCTTTTATCTAAAATTTAAGCTTTAAAGTTTTATAATAATATAAGTTTAAGTTAAGGGGGCTAACATGGATGAGATAATTAGATTTAGCGTTTCTTTACCTAAATCGCTTCTGGACGAACTTGACAAAAAGATCGCAGAGCAAGGATATGCTTCAAGAAGCGAACTGACACGAGATCTCATAAGAGAAAAGATGGTAAAAGATAGTTGGGAGACTTCAAGTGGCGAACTTGTAGGTGTTTTAACAGTCATTTACACACATCATCAAAATGAGCTTGTTGTTAAGATGTTAGAGCTTGAACATGATGCTGATATAAAAATCGTCTGCACAACACACATTCATATAGATCATCACAACTGTCTTGAGACGCTTGTTTTACGCGGTGAAGCTGATAAAATAAAGCGTTTTAGCGATAGGATATCAGGACTAAAAGGTGTTAAATTTGCCGAACTTACAAAAGCAGCCGTTCCGCACACCTGATAACACTTAATATTTTTAATTAAAATATAAATTTATAGTGGTAGGTTATTTTAGTATTTAAATTTATGAAATTTTATGCTTCTAAAATTTACAGTCAAGTTAAAATTTTATAAATTTTACTACATTTTTTCTTCTAAAAATTTAAAATTTAAATTTAAGCTTTATCTAATAATCAAAGAGTTAAACTTATAAAATTAATATTTAAGGAGCTAAAAATGTGTAAAGATTGCGGTTGCTCGCTGCCTGGTCACTCACACGAACATACTCATACGGACGGTACAAAACATACTCACTCGCATTCTCATGACGGAATTTTATCTCATACTGACAAAAAAGCCCACGAACACGAGCATTCGCATGCACATCCGGTGTTAAATGAAAGCAAAACGATAGATGTTATAGAAAAAATTTTATCGGCAAATGATGCCGAGGCAGAGCACAATAGAGCTCATCTTGACGAGCATAAAATTTTATGCGTAAATTTAATGAGTTCACCAGGGGCTGGTAAAACCACTCTTTTAGAAGCTACTATAAAAAATTCAAACATCAAAATCGGCGTAGTCGAGGGCGACTTAGAAACTAACCAAGATGCGGATCGTGTAGTGCTTGCAGGCGGTAAGGCTCACCAGATAACCACCGGTCAAACATGCCATTTGGACGCTTTTATGGTACATGAAGGACTTCATCATCTGCCTTTAAATGAGCTTGATATGGTGTTTATAGAAAATGTCGGAAATTTAGTCTGCCCTGCTAGTTATGATGTAGGCTCGCATTTTAACGCAGTGCTTATATCAGTGCCTGAAGGCGACGATAAAGTAAGTAAGTACCCTGTAATGTTTCGCGCGGCAGATGTGCTTTTGATAAGTAAAATTTCACTTCTTCCTTATTTTGACTTTGATATAGAAAGGGTAAAAAAAGACGCAAGAAAACTTAATCCCAAAATCGACATTATCGAGATAGATAGCAAAACAGGCGAAGGTGTCCAAAAGTGGGTTGAGTATCTAAAATTTAAAAAAGAGATGAGATAATGTGCCTTTCTATACCATCAAAAGTTATCGAGATAGATAGCGATAATGTAGCACTAGTTGAGACGCTTGGCGTTCAAAGAAGAGTTAGTCTTGATCTAATCGCAGAGCCGGTAAGCCCGGGTGAATACGTCCTAATCCATGTCGGATACGCAATGGAAAAGATAGACACAAAGATCGCGCAAGAAAGTATACAAATTTATAAACAAATAGCCAAAGACATGAAAAACGGCGTGATAGACAGCTATGACGGCGACATGGGACTAAGGGATTTTGATGGATCTGATAAATGATTTTCGCGATAAGGAACTTATCCTAACTCTTAGTTCGTTAATAAAAAAAGAGAGTAAAAAACCGCTAAATATCATGGAAATTTGCGGTGGACATACGCACTCTATTATGAAATTTGCCTTGCCTGATCTAGTTGGCAAAAATATAAATTTTATCCACGGTCCGGGTTGCCCGGTTTGTGTTATGCCACGCTCGCGCATAGACGAAGCCTGTAAATTAGCAGCGCTTGAGGGTGTGGTGTTTTGCACCTTAGCCGATATGCTTAGGGTGCCAGGCTCATATACAAGCTTGCAAAAGTTAAGAGCTCAAGGGCATGATATACGCGCGCTTTACACACCGCTTGACGCTCTTAAAATCGCCAAACAAAACCCTGATAAAAATGTAATATTTTTTGCAATAGGTTTTGAAACCACAACTCCAATGAGCGCAAATCTGGTTGAAAAGACTATAGAGCAGGGTATTAAAAATTTATACTTTCATATAAATCACGTCACAGTTCCCGCTCCGGTTCGAGCTATCATGCAAGATGAAAATGTCAATATAGATGCATTTTTAGGACCTAGCCACGTAAGTGTTATAACTGGAAGTGAAATTTATAAAGAGCTTAGCGAGGAGTTTGCAAGACCGATTGCTATTAGCGGATTTGAGCCACTTGATATCATGGCTAGTGTCTTAAATTTAGTAAGACAGCAAAATTTAGGCACTCATGAGGTCTATAACGAATACGAACGTGTCGTTAGCAAAGACGGAAATTTAAAAGCAAAAGAGCTAATCGCAAAATACTTTATCCCATGTGACTTTGAGTGGCGAGGACTTGGCGTGATAAAAGATAGTGGTATGAGACTACGAGATGAGTATGCACACCTTGATGCAAGGCAGAAATTTGACTGTAATGTAGAAAGCAAAGGCGAGAGTAAGGCCTGCATATGCGGTAAAATTTTACGTGGGCAAGCAAAACCGTTTGAATGCAAAGTCTTTGCAAAAGCGTGCACTCCGCAAAATCCAATAGGCTCTTGCATGGTTTCAAGCGAGGGTGCTTGTGCGGCATATTTTAAATACGCAAAGAGGATTTCATGAAGATAATGCTTAGCCACGGTGGTGGTGGCGAGGAGATGAACTCGCTTATAAATGAAACTATTTTTAAAATTTTTGATAATGAAATTTTATCACAAAGTAACGACTCGGCTATCTTAAATTTAAACTCAAAATGTGCCTTTAGCACCGATAGTTTTGTGGTCACTCCTATATTTTTTAACGGTGGAGACATCGGCAAGATCGCAGCTTGCGGCACCATAAATGACCTTGCGATGGTTGGAGCTAAAGCAAAGTATCTAAGTTGCTCGTTAATCATCGAAGAGGGGCTTGAGATAGATGAGCTAAAGCAAATTTTAACCTCGCTAGCAGAAATTTGTAAAAATGACGGTGTAAAGGTTGTTTGCGGGGATACAAAGGTTGTGCCAAGAGGAAAGTGTGATAAAATTTTTATCAACACATCAGGGATCGGCGAAATAATCTGCGACAATGTAGAGCTTAAAAGCTTGCGTCCAAAGGCTAAAGTTTTGTTATCGGGAGATATCGGAAGACATGGTGGCGTTATACTTGCAAGCAGAGAAGAATTTGAGCTAAGTTCTGCGTTAAAAAGTGATTGCAAAAGTTTAAACAGTGTTGTTTTGGAGCTTGTAAAAAACGGCATAAAACCGCTTTGCATGAGGGATGCCACAAGAGGCGGCTTGAGCGCAGTTTTAAACGAGTGGTCGAAATTTGGCAACCTTGACATCTTGGTTTTTGAAGAAAAGATAAAAGTAAGCGATGAAGTTACGGGGATATGCGAGTTATTTGGATTTGAACCTTACGAGCTTGCAAACGAAGGGACTTTTGTCCTTGCCGTAAGCGAAGAAGACGCACCTTTGGCGCTTAAAATTTTAAAAGAATTTGACCAAAATGCAAGTGAGATAGGTGAAATTTTAGATAGTAAAAACTCAAGGGTTATTATAGAAAACGCTTATAAATCACGTAGGTTTTTAGAGCCTCCAAAAGGCGAGCTTTTGCCAAGGATCTGTTAATGCACGAACTAAGTATCGCTCAAAATTTACTCACTCTTTGCGAGCAAAATGCCAAAAAAAACGGTGCAAAAAAAGTTAATGAAATCATCATCAAAATAGGGCGTTTAAGCGGAGTTGAGCCACATTATCTACAAAGTGCGTTTGATGTTTGCAAAGCAGGAAGTATATGTGATAGCGCCAAGCTTACTATAAATTTGCAAAATATAATCATAAAATGCAAAAGCTGCAACAAGGAAAATGAGCTTGATAAAAATGAATTTTTATGCCCAAATTGCGGCTCAAACGAGCTTGATGTTATAGACGGCGAAGACATGATGCTCATGCAACTAAAAATGGAATAATACATAAAATTTTATGTATTATTCTTAAAATTAAACTACACTTAACAATCAATCAAAAATCAAAAACGGAGCCTCTATAATATTTTTTATGATATTAAACGGGGAAAGCAAGGTATCTTGTAAAATTTGAGTCGAATACTCCGGCTTTTGCGTTGTTCCGCGAATAGTGATGAGCGTTGAAAACGAGCGTTCTTTGCCAAGTATGATTTGATTGACTACAGGAATTTTATCGATGATATTACTTGCGTCTTTTAGTATCTTAAGCTCAAGATCGATATTTATCACCTTACTTTCAAGATCTATCGTGCCTTTTCCTGCGATATCGGCACTGCTTCCTTCGATGTCTATTGCTATAAATTTTATCAAAGAGCCATCTTTTTCAAATAAAATTTTACCGCTTTTTACCGTAAAGCCTTTATCGTTAAAATCAGGCGTTTTAAAGCTTAAAAGCGCAGGAACGGAGTTTATAAAGCTTAAAAGCTGTTGGTAAAATATATAATCCTTAATGTAAGCACTGTGAAATCTCGCCTCACCCTTAAATAAATCCTTGCTTTCCCCAAGTATCTTTAGCCTAAAATTTCCACTCTCAAAGCTGTTAAATCCAAAAAATTGATTAACAAATTCACCGCTTATCCCTGTGGCGTCAAGGTCGATTTTTTGGTTATTTTTGACAAATCCAAAACGCCCGTTTGATGGAAAACCTCTAATTATCATCTCGTCGGCTTTCTCATAAAATTCCAAGTTGTCAAACGTAAGTGTTCTGTTTAGATCTTTTATCGTTACGTCGGCATTTTTTGCGTATAAATTAAGTGCGTAAAGCCTCTCTTGATCGTTTGTTTCATTTGTGTCTATTTGTAGATTTAGATTTTGCGTTGTGATATTTACATCGCTTTGTTTTGTGTTAAATTTGATAAGTCCGCTTTTTGAGCGACCTTTTGAGGTAAGCTTTTGTATGTTTACATCGATGTTAAAGTCGTCTACTTCGTATTTAGTACCGTCTTTATGATAAAAAGGCAGGTTAAATTTAAGATCGTTTGCGTCTATGTTTAGAGTGTTAAAATCCTTCGTAGTAAGCGTAAAGTCTCTAAAATCACTTATGCCGATCTGGTTTAAAAGTGGCGAGTGTTTGATCAAACTTGCGTTGTTTGTTTGTATTTTATTCTCATCGCCAAAACTTAAATTTAGGTCGAAATTTAATATATTAAGCTTTGTATCATCTCCGCTAAAGTCAAGCTTTGCTTGTATTTTTTCATCTTTGAGGCTTAAAATTTTAGCATCATCTGAGCCAAGATCAAGGTTTTTTAAATTTGCTCTTATATCGCCGACACTTTTATTGATGTCTATGTTCGCTCTTGCGTCGCTGTTAAAAAACTCAAGACCAAAATTCTTTGCATCGATCTTTAGTATGTCTGTATTTATGAGTTTTATGTCGGCATTTTTAGCATTAAATTTCGCTCCCGCTATGTCTATGCCCGCATTTGTTGCGTTAAAATCGCCATTTGCGATGACGTTTATCGTATCGAAATTTATATCAAGCAATAGTGTGGCGTCCATTTTCCCACTTGTTTGATTTATCGGTATTTTTATATCATAAGCTTTTAAAATATCATTTATAACACTATCATACATTGAGCGAGTTTTTAGATTAAGTAAAATTCCAGCCTCTTTTTCGTCAAAAATATTATAGATAACAAGGTTTGAGCCGTCAAGTTTGCGACCTTTATATACCGGCTCTAAAAGATCAAAGTATAAATTTGAGTTTTTAAGTTTTATGCTCGCTTCTTTTACATCAACCGCCTCTAGGCTCTTTTCAAATTTTACCTTTAGGCCTTTTGCAACGGCTGTGGCATTAAGATCATCTAGATAAAATTCCGAATTTTCTAAATCCACCTTGCCATTTAACTCTTTGATATTGTAATCTTGTGCGATAATAAAGCCGTAGATCCAATTTTTAACATCCTCGTTTAAGTTAAATTTCAAATCAAGATCATTCATAAAATCCCGCAAAGAATTTGCCTTAATGTCATAAGCTTTATATCTTAAAATCCCATCTACAAGCGTAAAATCAATCCTTCCGTTTATCTCAAACGAATTAAAACTTCCAGAAAATGCGTATTTTTGTTTTTTGATATCAGCACTTCCAAAGCCAGACAAGGTTACATTAAAGTCCTTAAAAGCAAGGTTTGATATGTTAAAGTTATCAACCCCGGCTTCTTCTCTTTCTTGCATTTTAACATCTAGCCCAAAATGCTTGTTGCCCACAAAAAAGGAGTTGTTTTCAAATAAAATTTTAAGTTCATTGTCTCCGATCTTTAAGCTGTGAAGTGAAATTTCTTGAAAAAGCATATCAAGCCATTTGGCACTTTGAGTAACATCGATTAGGTAATTACCTGAGGTCTTTTCCTCTTTCTGCACTTTTAGCTGAGGAAATTTTAATTCTTTTGCTCTAAGTATTAGTTTTTTATCGAGTTTTATGTATAATTGTTCTATTCTAAGCTCGTCAAATTCGAGGTTTTCAACCTTAATTCCAAATTTTAAGAGCAAGACTAAAGAAAGAACAAAGATGATTAAAAATTTTATAAAAAACCCATATTTAGCTATTTTTTTTGATGCCATACTTATATTTTTCCTAAGTATTTTTATATATCTAACACGTCCTATAAATACAAGCGAAGTCGTTTTTATCCCAAAAGGCGGTGTTGGTGAAATTATATCTTATTTATCTAACCGTAACTTTAACCTAAGTAGTATCGACAAATACGCACTGATATTTATCGGATCACCACAATCAGGCTGGATAAATATGCAAAGCACTAAGTTAAGCAGGATTGATTTTTTACGCAAGTTAACAGTAGCAAAAGCCGCTCTTAAGGACATAACTTTGATCCCAGGCGAAACCACTGTGATATTTTTAAACCAAATTTCAAAAGAACTTGGCTTAAACGAGCAAATTTTAAATGCCGAATACAACGCGATATCTCCACTTCCTGACGGCTTTATCATGCCAAATACATATAAAATCCCGCTTGGCATCAGCGAAAGACACCTGGCTTACTATCTTGTAAATTCATCAAAAAAAGCACATCAAGACCTTAGTATGAAAATTTTTGGTGAATATGATGAAAAAAAATGGTTTAAGTTTTTAATCATCGCTTCAGTTATCCAAAAAGAAGCCGCAAGTAATGACGAAATGCCTCTTGTTAGCTCTGTCATCTACAACCGCCTAAAAAAGGGCATGAGACTACAAATGGACGGGACTTTAAACTATGGTATCTACTCTCATAAGACGATAACCCCGGAGCGTATACGCACTGACATGAGCAAATTTAACACATATCTAAACGACGGACTTCCGCCAAGCCCGGTTTCTTCAGTTTCTATAAATGCGATAAAAGCGGCGATAAGCCCCGCAAGTAGTGATTATTTGTATTTTGTAAGAGATAAAAGAACAAAAAAACATAAATTTTCAAAAACTTTAACCGAACATAATCAAAATATAGGTAGGTAGTGTTTAAAATTTTATTTTATAATTGTTTTTTAACAAAAAAACGATAAATTTATAAAAAACCAAGGAATAAATATGAGTGAGATCATTTGGACTAAGACGGATGAAGCCCCGTTGTTTTCGAGTTATTCGTTATTGCCTATTTTGCAAAGTTTTTTATCGAAGGCAGGCATAAAAATATCACAAAAAGATATATCTTTAGCAGGACGAATACTGGCTGAATTTAGTGATATTTTAGCTAATAAACACGAAAACGCTCTTGAGCTATTAGGAGAGCTTACAAAGAGTGCTGACGCAAATATCATAAAACTTCCAAATATTTCAGCAACACTTCCTCAACTAAATGCTGCCATTAGCGAGCTTAGAAGCAAAGGCTTTGATCTACCGTTATATCCAAATGAGATAAAAACAAAAGAAGATGAAGAGATAGCAAAAAAATACGCAAAGATAATTGGAAGCGCGGTTAATCCAGTCCTTAGACAAGGCAACTCTGACAGGCGCTGTGTAAAGGCGGTAAAAGACTACGCAAGGGCAAATCCACACTCCACGGGCGAGTGGGATAAAAATGTAAAAACTCGTGTAGCACACATGCAAGATGGGGATTTTTACGCCAACGAAGAGTCTGTCATCAGTAAAAAAGATGATGTTTATACAATAAATTTTATAAATAAAAATGGTGAGAAGACAAAACTAAAAGAGCTTGAAATCTTAAAAGATGAGATAATAGACGCTAGTTTTATGAGTGTAAAAAAGCTTGATAAATTTTATCAAGATGCCTTTAAAAGCGCAAAAGATGATGACTTACTGGTAAGCTTACATCTAAAAGCTACGATGATGAAAGTAAGCGATCCTGCTATATTTGGTCATGCGATAAAGATCTTTTTTAATAAAGCATTTGATGAGTTTGGTGAAATTTTTAAAAGCCTAGAGATAAATGAAAACAACGGTTTAAAAGATATCTTTGCTAAAATTTCAACTCTAAAAGAGACAGATCAAAACAGGATCAAAGCTAAATTTGATGAAATTTTTACCTCATCGGCAAGTGTTGCGATGGTAAATAGCGCACAAGGTGTTACGAATTTTCACGTTCCAAACGATACGATAATCGACGCTTCAATGCCTGCCATGATAAGAAATTCTGGAACAATGTATGATAAAAACGGCGAACCAAAAGAGACTTTAGCGATAATACCCGACAAAACTTACGCCACTCTTTATCAAGCTTGCATAAACAACCTAAAAGAAAAAGGCTCACTTGATGTCACCAAAATAGGAAGCGTCTCAAATGTCGGTTTAATGGCTAAAAAAGCTGAAGAATACGGCAGTCACGATAAGACTTTCATTGCAAAAGATGATGGAGAATTTATCGTAGTTGATAAAGACGATAAAGAGGTATTTAAATTTAATGTGCAAAGCGGCGATATCTTCCGCATGACTCAAGCAAAAGATGATGCTATAAAAAGCTGGATAGACCTAGCTTTAAATAGAGGCAAGATAACAGGCGAACCGCTAGTTTTTTGGCTTGATGAAAACAGAGCGCACGATAGAAATTTAAAATCAAAAATAGATCTTTTGAAATTTGAAAATGCAGGCGTAAAGTATGAAATTTTAAACTATGAAAAAGCATGCGAGAAATGCCTTGACATCATAAGAGAGGGTAAAAATGTTATAGGCGTTACAGGGAATGTCTTGCGTGACTATTTAACTGATCTTTTCCCGATACTAGAGCTTGGCACTAGCTCAAAAATGCTATCTGTCGTGCCTTTGCTTTGCGGAGGAGGTATGTTTGAGACTGGAGCGGGTGGAACTGCACCTGTGCTAGTAAAAGAGCTAATTGAGCAAAACCATCTCATCTGGGATAGTCTTGGCGAATACCTAGCTCTCATAGCCTCGCTAGAACATCTTGCTAATTCTAAAGGCAATAAAAACGCTAAAATTTTAGCTAAAACACTAGATGGTGCCGTAAATTTATACCTAAAAAATAACAAATCACCACAAATGGGAGTTAAAAATCCAGACACTAGAGCGAGCCACTACTATCTAGCCCTTTACTGGGCGCAAGAGCTTAAAAATAGTGAACTTGGCAAAGAATTTACAAATTTAGCAGATGATTTGCTAGCTAACGAAGCTAAAATTTTAAATGAACTTTGCGAAATTCAAGGGGATGGAGTTGATTTTGGTGGATATTTTTATCCGGATGAGCAAAAAAGTTCTAATATCATGAGACCTAGTCAAACACTAAATAAAATAATAGGATAAAAAATGAAGATAAGTATAATCGGAGCAGGAAATGTCGGAGCAAGCATAGCTTACGCTCTTTGCATGAGAGAGGTTTGTGATGAGATCGCACTTGTTGATATTTTTAATGATGTTGCAAAGGCGAAGGCTATCGACATAACGCAAGCAAGCTGTGTGTTTGGTGCTAAAACCAAAGTCGTCGGCGCGGATAACTTTGAGCTAGTTAAAAACAGCGATATAGTTGTTGTTACGGCAGGTAGCCCTAGAAAAGATGGTCAAAGCAGAGAAGACTTGCTTATTAAAAACGCTCTAGTAGTAAAGTCAAGCGCCGAAAATATCGCCAAATTTGCTCCAAATGCGATAATAATCGTCGTTACAAACCCGCTTGATGTTATGGTTTGGGTTGCACGTAAGTTTAGCGGCTTTGATAAAAGTCGTGTTTTGGGTATGGCTGGCGAGCTGGACGGCGCAAGATGTCGTTTTGAGCTTGCTCAAATTTTATCACAAGATATGAGTGAGCTTAGAACAAAAGTTGTTGGAGCGCACAATGATAAAATGGTCATATCCAATAAAAATATCAATGTAAATTTAAACAAAGAAAACTTTGAAGTCTTAAAACACGAGACAAAAACAGGTGGAGCAAAGATAGTAAAACTACTCGGAACTTCGGCGTATTACGCTCCTGCGGCAGCTGTTGTAAAGATGTGTGAAGAGATAAAAGATCAAAAAGGCGAGATTGTTAGCGCAAGTGTGATCTTAGACGATGATCTTTCTTGCGGTAGGTTGGTAAAACTAAGCAAAAACGGGGTTGGCGAAATTTTAGAGCTAAATTTGGATCAAGAAGACTTAGATGAGCTAAACGCAAGTCAGGACGAGATCAGAAAGAACATAAATTTCTTAAAAGAAAATTTATAATGAACATTCACGAATACCAAGCCAAGCGGATTTTTAAAGACTATGGCATAAATGTCGCAAACGGTATTTTAGTTGCAAATTTAAATGAGACCAAAGAGGCTTTAGATGTTTTGCAAACAGATAAATTTATCCTAAAAGCGCAAATTCATGCAGGTGGTCGTGGACTTGGCGGTGGTGTGAAGATAACAAAAGACAAACAAGAGGCGTTAGAGTGGGTGGCTAGTATGCTAAACACTCGCCTTATAACCAAGCAAACTTCAAAAGACGGAATGCTTGTTGAAAAAATTTACATCGAAGAGGCTATTAAATTTAAACAAGAAATTTATCTAAGTTTGACATTTGATAGAAACAACGAGAGCATCAGCCTGATCGTTTCAAAAAACGGCGGCATGAGTATAGAAGAAGCTGCACAAATAAGTCCACATCTTATAAAAAATATAAGTATAGATCCGCAGATAGGGCTTTGCTTGTTTCACGTTCAAGAGCTTGTGGTATTTCTTGACATCAATAAAGAACTAGCGTTAAAACTTCATGAAACGATTTTAAAACTATATCAAATTTATATTCAAAAAGACGCAAATTTAATAGAGATAAACCCGCTTGTTTTAACGCAAGATGATGAAATTTATGCGCTTGATGCAAAGATAAGTTTTGACGATAGTGCTCTTTTTAGACATCCTGAAATTTTAGCTCTAAGTGATCCGTCTCAAGCTGATCCAAGCGAAAATGAAGCCAAAGAGCAAAAGTTAAATTACATAAAATTTAATGGAAGTGTTGGTTGCGTTGTAAACGGTGCAGGGCTTGCGATGACAACTATGGATATCATAAAAGAGCTTGGCGCAGATGCGGCAAATTTTTTAGACGTTGGCGGAAGTGCAACAAGTGACGGTGTGGCAAAGGCTTTTAGGCTCATTTTAAAAGATAAAAACGTCAAGGTGATTTTCGTAAATATTTTTGGCGGCATAGTAAGATGCGACCGTATCGCTTCTGGTGTGATAAAAGCATGTAAAGAGATAGGTCTAGACGTGCCTGTGGTTGTTAGGCTTGACGGCACGAATGCAAAAGAAGCCATGCAAATGTTAAAAGAGTCTGCCTTAAAAGGGCTACATGCAAGTCAAAATTTGCTTGATGGTGCAAAGCTAGCCGTAAAACTTGCCAAAGAAACGAGCTTATGACATGAGTATATTTATAGACAAAAACACAAAAGTCATAGTCCAAGGCATAACGGGCAAGGAAGGTAGCTTTCATACTCAAAGCTGTTTGGACTACGGCACGCAAATTTTAGCCGGAGTTACCCCTTTTAAAGGTGGGCAAACCCATCTTGGGGTTAAAATTTATAACACCGTAAAAGAGGCAAAAGAGGCTACTGGCGCTGATGTTAGCATGGTGTTTGTTTCTGCGAATTTTTGCAAAGATGCGATCATCGAGGCGGCAAATGCAGGCATAAGGCTTTGCGTTGTTATAACAGAATATCTGCCTGTTCTTGATATGCTAGAGGCAAAAACCTACGCAAAAAAATGCGGTATGAAGATAATCGGACCAAATTCGCCGGGCATCATAAGCGCAGGCGAGTGTAAACTTGGCATAATGCCTAGTTGCGTCTTTGAAAAAGACAAGATAAATGTCGGGATCATCTCCAAGTCAGGCACTCTAACATATGAAGCCGCAAATCAGATAAAAGCCCAAGGTTTTGGCATATCAAGTGCGATTGGCATAGGTGGAGACGCTGTTATCGGTATGGCTTATGATGAAATCTTACTAGAGTTTGACAAAGACGAGGATACAAAAGCTATCGTTATGATAGGCGAGATCGGTGGCGAACTTGAGAGCAACGCAGCAGACATCATAAGAAATTTAAAAAAGCCGGTTGTTGCATTCATAGCAGGAGCCAGTGCACCGCAAGGGCGTAAAATGGGACATGCTGGAGCCATTATAAATTCAAAGAACGCAAGCGCAAGAGCCAAATTTGAGATACTTGAAAGTGTCGGTGCTTATACGGTTACAAATCCTGCCAAAATATGTGAAAAATTAAAACAAATATATAATGAAGGAAAATTTTATGATCATAAGAGATGATGTGCCCGTTTGGGTTGATGAAAGCAGGTGTAAGGCTTGCGATATCTGCGTGAGCAACTGTCCCGCGGGAGTTCTTGGTATGCGTATAGAAATCTCTGCAGTGCTTGGTAAGATAATCGAAGTAGTTCATCCTGAGTCTTGTATAGGTTGTCGCGACTGTGAGTTACATTGTCCTGATTTTGCGATTTATGTTGCCGATAAAGGATATAAATTTGCCAAGCTTACGCCAGAAAGCAAAGAAAGAGCACTTTTGGTAAAAGAAAATAAATTTCAAAAGCTGGAGGCGTAGATGAGAGAGATAGTATCAACGGGAAATTCGCTCGTAGCTATGGCTGCCATAGAGTGCGGTTGTAACTTTTTTGGCGGATATCCCATAACCCCAAGCAGTGAGATAGCACACGAATTAAGTCTTTTGTTGCCGCAAAATGGCGGAACATTTATACAAATGGAAGATGAGATAGCGGGTATATCTGTGGCTCTTGGAGCGGCTATGAGCGGTGCAAAAGCAATGACAGCAAGCTCAGGTCCCGGAATTTCTCTAAAAGCAGAGCAGATAGGCTTGGGTTTTATAGCTGAAATTCCTATCGTTATCGTAAACGTTATGCGCGGCGGACCTTCTACGGGACTTCCTACTCGTGTGGCACAAGGCGATGTCTTACAAGCTAAAAACCCAACTCACGGCGATGTTAATATGATAGTTTTAGCGCCTTCGAGTTTGGCTGAGTGCTATACTCAAACCATCCACGCGTTTAACCTAGCCGCACGTTTTATGACACCAGTTATGTTGCTTCTTGACGAAACGGTAGCGCATATGCAGGCAAAGGTAAGTTTGCCTGAAATTTACGAACTTGAAATTTACAAAAGAGATGAATTTAAAGGAGATCCAAGCTCATACAAGCCTTATGCCGCTAAATTTGACGCTCCTGCAACGCTAAATCCTTTCTTTAAAGGCTACCGCTATCATATCACAGGTCTTCATCACGGAGAAACTGGCTTTCCTACGGAAGATGGAAATATCGTTGAGTATAATATAAACAGGCTGTTTAATAAAATAAATTTACACACGGATAAGATAGAACAAAGCGAAGAATTTATGTTAGATGACGCTCAAATTTGTATCATTGCATACGGAAGTGTCGCTCTTGCAGCCAAACAAGCTATACTAAATTTACGTCAAAAAGGACTAAAAGTAGGGCTTTTGAAACCTATATCGCTTTTCCCGATGCCTAAAAACGCATTAAAGGAAATTGCCGACAAATTTGATAAAATTTTAGTTTGCGAGTTAAATTTAGGTCAATACAGTGGCGAGATCGAAAAAGTCATAAAAAAAGAAACACAAAAATTACTAAAAGCAAACGGCAGACCACTCACTCCAAGTGAGATAGAAGCCAAGATAGGAGAGTGCTATGGCATTTAATTACGATAATTATTTAAGAACTGATAAAATGCCTACGCTTTGGTGCTGGGGCTGTGGGGACGGAGTTATTTTAAAAAGTGTCATTAGGGCGATAGATCAGCTAGGCTGGGACATGAATGACGTATGTGTTGTTTCAGGCATAGGCTGTAGCGGAAGATTTTCAAGCTATGTAAATTGTAATACTGTTCATACTACACATGGTCGCGCCATAGCTTATGCTACAGGTATAAAACTAGCAAATCCAAGCAAACATGTTATCGTTGTAACAGGTGATGGGGACGGTCTTGCCATAGGTGGCAACCACACCATACATGGATGCAGAAGAAATATCGGACTTAACCATATCCTTATAAACAACTTTATCTATGGACTTACAAATTCTCAAACAAGCCCGACTACTCCAAGAGGATTTTGGACGGCTACAGCTCAACTTGGCAACATCGACCCTAGCTTTAATGCAACAAATTTAGCCATCGCAGCCGGAGCAACATTTGTTGCAAGAGGAAGCGTTATAGAACCTGAAAGACTTACGAAACTTTTTGTTGAAGGCTTTAAGCACGACGGATATAGTTTTTTTGATGTATTTTCAAACTGTCATGTAAATTTGGGTCGTAAAAATAAAATGGGCGAAGCCGTAAAAATGCTTGAGTGGATCAAAGAAAGAAGTGTAAACAAAATCAAATTTGATCAAATGAGCAAAAATGAGCAAAAAGGACTTTTTCCGCTCGGAGTTTTACATAAAGATGAAACTAAAACCGAGTATTCAAAAGCCTATGCGAAAGTTATCGCAGCCGCTAAAGACGGTACAAAGATAAATTTTGAGGAGATAGTATGAAAACTCAACTTAGATTTGTCGGTGTCGGTGGGCAGGGCGTTATAATGGCTGGTGAAATTTTAGCCGCAGCAAAGATAGAAGACAGCGGATATGGCGTAAAAGCTTCCACATATACTTCTCAAGTTCGCGGAGGACCGACAAAGGTTGATATCATCCTTGATGAAAATGAAATTTTATACCCTTATGCAAACGAAGGCGAGATAGACTTTATGCTAGCAACCGCACAAAAAAGTTATGATCTTTTTAAAGACGGAGTAAAAGAGGGCGGTATCATAGTCGTAGAACCAAACCTTGTAAAACCAAGCCAAGATGATTTAAAAAAATGGAAAATTTATGAAATTCCTATCATCTCTATCGCTAAAGACGAAGTTGGAAACGTTATCACTCAAAGCGTTGTAGCGCTTGGAGTTGCGGTGCAAATGAGCGGTTGCTTGGATAACAAGCTTGTAAAAGCAAGTATGCTATCTCACGTGCCAAAAAAGGTGCAAGAAGCAAATGCTAAAGCGTATGATCTAGGGATAAAATACGCAAAAGAAGTGATGAATTAGTTAAACTTTAATACAAAAAAGAGTAAAATACTCTAAATTTATCAAAAGGAATAAAATGAGTAAAGTAGCTATTTTTTACGCAACAGGCAAAGGCGATACTAAAAAAGCATGCGAGTATCTTGGTGGGAAACTAAACGCCAAGGTTTTGCCTGTAAATGAAGTAACTAAGGCTGTCTTTGAAGAGCAAGACATTTTGATCTTAGCTAGTTCAAGCTATGGTTTTGGCGAACTGCACGATGACTGGAAAAACAAGTTAAGCGAACTAAAAGAGGCGAATTTAAAAGGCAAAAAAGTCGCGATAGTAGCCGTAGGCAACCAAGAAAGACACGCTGATAGCTTTGTAAGCGGAGTGGTTGATTTCTTACCTTGCATCAAAGATGCTATTTTGATAGGACAAAGTGAACTTGATGGCTATAAATTTGATAGCTCTTCGGCTTTTATAAATGGCAAATTTATAGGACTTGCGCTTGATACAAAAGGTGACAAAGAGTATGAAGCTCGCATAGATAAATGGGTCATTGCTTTAAAAGAGCAAATTTAAACCATGCTAAAAACCTCTTTGAGATAGACTTTTCTTAAAGAGGTTTAAAATTCCTTACAAATTTAAACTCATCCTCACATCTCATGGCTAAACTCATGGTGCAAATTCCATCCACTCCGGCGTTCAAGATATCTTTGGCGTTTGTTTCGTTTATGCCACCAAGAGCGTAAATTTCTTTATCAAATTTAGCTTTTAGTTCTTTAATAAAACAAACCCCTTTTGGTTCAAGTCCTACTTTGGAATTTGTAGCAAATATATGAGAAGCGACCAAAATATCTGCAAATTTAGAGGAGTTAAGAGCTTCGTCAAAAGTATGAGCCGGAGCGTAAATTTTAGCATTTAAATTTTGCTTTTTATGCTCGGCTAAATTTCGCATGTTAAGCCCAAACTCATCTGTTTTTAAATTTATAAGCGTTTCGAGTTGTTTTGAACTCATCCAAAACGATCTCTCAAGCTCGCACGCGATATTAAAAAATTGATTGATAACGAGTTTTGTGTTAAATTTCTTACAAATTTCATCTACCTTAAAAGCAAGCAAGCGAAATTTATTCTCGTTAAGCTCTTTTTCACGAAGTAAAATTTCATCTACGCCGGCTTTGCAGAGCTTTGAAATTTTATCTAAAAAATCCCCTTCACAAAGAGCCGTTGAGCCTATTACAAGAAGTTTAGACATAGATATATTCGCTCATTAAAGGCTCAAGTCCTTGAGCTCTTATCATGGCGCAAATTTCATCAACCGAGCGAGAGTCTTCTATCTCAAACTGCTCATCGCCTTTTTTGTTATCCGAGTGTGCACCGATACCGACATTTACTCCTGCGCTTATTTTGTTTGCGGCGATTTTAACGGCATTATCGCGAAACAAAGCGCGCTCACGAGTTGAGATAGTTATGTTTGCGCTTGGCATAAAGATACGATAAGCGCATATCACTTGCAAAAGCTCGCGCTCACGGACATCTCTTGGATTGATCTTGGAGTTGTTTATGATAGGACGAAGTCTAGGTACTGAAAATGCGATCTCTGCATGAGGGTATTTTTTCTGCACCAAACTAGCATGCAGTGCTGTAGAAAATGCGTCTAACCTAAAGTCGTCGAGTCCTAAAAGAGCGGCAAAACCAACCCCTCTCATGCCTCCCATAAGAGCTCTTTCTTGCGCATTTAGCCTGTATGGGAAAATCCTTTTATTTCCTGCAAGGTGAAGTTTTTCGTATTTTGAAGGATTATAAGTTTCTTGAAAAACGGTTACATAGTCTACTCCGCTTTTGTGAAGTAGGGCGTAATCGGCCGAATTTACAGGATAAACTTCAACTCCGACTATCTTAAAATACCTCTTTGCTATCTTGCACGCTTTTGCGATGTAGTTTATATCGGAATTTGTCTCGCTTTCGCCGGTAAGTATCAAGATGTCTTCAAGCCCGGTTTTTGCTATCTCTTTTAGTTCAGCTTCGATCTCACTCTCGCTTAACTTAGCTCTTTGTATATTGTTTTTAGAGTTAAATCCGCAATAAACACAGAGATTATCACAGTGATTTGCTATGTAAAGCGGAGTAAAAACGCTAACGTTTATACCAAAATTTTCCCTTGTTTTTTTCATGGCAAGCAAGGCTATTTGCTCTAAAAATTCAGACGCCGCAGGACTTAAAAGCGCTTTTAAATTTTCTAAAGTGCAAATTTTACTCTCAAGTGCAGCCAAGACATCATCTTTGGTATAAATTTCAGGCTTATAGCTCTCTCGCTCTTTTAAGACGGTATTCATTATCTCATCGCCTATGTTTTGCATATGCGGCAAAAGCTTCATGTGGTCGGTTTTAAATTGACTAAATTTCATTATTCTAAAAATCCCGTCAACGGAGAGCTTGCGCTAGCGCTATCTTTTACTCGTCCAAGCCCTGCAAGATAGCCCTCACGACCGGCATTTATGGCGTTTTTAAACGCTCTTGCCATAAGGGTTATGTTTTTAGAAGTTGCGATCGCGGTATTTGCCATGACTGCCGCTGCTCCAAGTTCCATAGCCTCACAAGCCTGAGACGGGCGACCGATACCGGCATCAACTATGATCGGAGCTTCTACCTCGTTTATTAAAATTTCAATGATATTTTTAAAAACCAAGCCTTGATTTGATCCGATAGGTGCGCCAAGAGGCATAACACAAGCTGCGCCGCTGTTTATCATGGCTCTTGCCGAATTTAGCTCGGGATACATATAAGGCATGACAACAAAACCCTCTTTGGCCAAAATTTCAGTCGCTTTTATAGTTTCGTAGTTATCGGGGAAAAGGTATTTTGAGTCGGTTATGATCTCTATCTTTACAAAATTTCCACAACCAAGCTCACGTGAAAGTCTAGCTATACGCACTGCCTCCTCGGCATTTCTAGCTCCGCTTGTATTTGGTAGGAGCGTGACATTTTTTGGTATAAAATCAAGTATATTTCTATCTTTGCTTTCATTTACACGGCGAAGCGCTAGTGTGATGATTTGCGCATTTGCTTCATTTATAGCAGCAGTTATTAACTCATGGCTGTATTTGCCAGAGCCTAAAATAAACCTTGAGCTAAATTCTTTATCTCCAAGTTTTAAAGTATTGTTTTGTTGCATATTTTGCCTTTATTAATTTGCTTCAAGACCCATAAGAAGGCGGATGGCTAGGTTTGCTTCGTGATTAGCACATATCGCGACTCTTGGAGCCATTAGTCCTTGTCCATGCTTTGCGGCATTTACAAGATCTCCACAAATATGAACGTTTTTTGCAAATTTGATAGTTTTTATGAGGTTTGAGCTATAATGCCCAGCCATGCCTGATGCGCCAATTATCTGCTTATCTTTTAAGCTTAGTCCGGCTTCGTTTACTATCATTGCTTTGCCTACGACATTATCAAATGCCTCACACACGATAGAACATGGCGCAAAAACTTCAGCTACATTTGAACTATCAAGAAGCACATCATGGGTTATAACTTCGACAAAAGGATTTACATCGGTGATTAAATTTTTTAATGCCTCGGTTTTTTTCATGCCGATATGCTTTACAAAGTATTGTTGTCGGTTTAGATTGCTAGGCTCGACTACGTCAAAGTCGGCTAGCACAAGCTTTGCTACACCTACGCGAGCAAGGCTTAAGGCAATGTTTGATCCAAGTCCTCCAAGTCCGGCTACTCCGATGCAGGCATTTGATAAAGCCTCATTTAGCTCAGGCGAATTTCTTGCGGCTATCATTGCTTTTAAAACATCTTTTTGAGGCATAACACCACGTTTTATAAACACTACGTTAGAACCGTCATTTAGCACTAAATTTTCTTTTGTTGCAAAGCCGTCAACGATAAAAATATCAGGCTCATCGGCATTAAATTTAGTTAAAAATTTATAAATTTCTCCATTTTTATTATCAAAAATTTCAGACTTTAACTCATTCAAATCACTTGCCAAAACTTCAAATTTAACACCGTTTATTGCTATTTGCTTCATTAACCGCCTCCTACAAATTCTACCACTTCATATTTTTTACCAAGACTCATCATCTGTTCTTGCCACATGTTTCTTGGTAAAATTTCATAGTCGCGCTCAAGTGCTATAAATTTGAGTTCAAATCCAAATTTGAGTAAAAATTCCTCTACTGTCATATCACTTTCAAGAGTGATTTCTTTGCCGTTTAGGACTATGTTTACCATTATAAAGTGCCTTAAAATTTTTATCGTGGTATTGTATCTAAAATTTATAAATGGAAAAAAGAAGACGGAAAGCTCCGTCTTTAGATTATTTGTAAGTTTTTACAAACTCTGCTATCCTAGCGATAGCCTTTTTGATACTTCCTATATCTGTAGCAAAGCTTATCCTAAAATATCCATCCATACCAAATCCAACCCCAGGAACAGTGGCTACATTTGCTTTTAAAAGCATGTCTTGACAAAATTTCATGCTATCTGGTTCAACTTTAGAGCAGTTTACAAATAGATAAAATGCACCTTTTGGCGAGTCTACACTAAGCCCATCTATCTCGTTTATAAGATTAACTGCGATATCGCGACGTGATTGATACTCGCGTCTCATGCGTTCTATATCATCGTCTGTTTTTCCTAAAAGTGAAGGTATGGCACCTGCTTGGACGATAGAGCTTATGTTGCTAGTACTTTGGCTTTGTAGCTTTTTCATGGCTGCATTTAACTCGTTTATCGGACTTGCTATATAGCCAAATCTCCAACCAGGCATTGCGCCGCATTTGCTTAGTCCATTTATCGTGACGGTGCGATTAAAAAGATCTTGATTAACAGATGCAACTGATACGAATTCTACGTCATAAACTAATTTTTCATAAATTTCATCGCTTGTTATGATGATGTCAGTGCCCTTTAGCACCTCTCCAAGAGCTGCTATCTCATTGCGAGTATATACTGATCCTGTTGGATTTGTAGGGTGGTTTAGGCTTAAAATTTTTGTTTTTGGAGTTATAGCGTCTTTGAGTTGTTGAGGGGTGATTTTAAATTCAGCGCTTTCGTTTGTTTCGATAAATACAGGCTTGCCTCCGCAGAATTTCACTATCTCCGGGTAACTTACCCAATACGGGCTTGGTATGATAACTTCATCGCCCTCATCAACAAGTGCTTGAAAGACGTTAAATAAAGAATGCTTGGCTCCGACGTTTGTTATTATCTGACTAGGTTCGTATTTTAGTCCGTTATCTCTTTCAAATTTAGCCGAGATTGCTTTTAAAACTTCAGCCGTTCCAGGAACCGGGGTGTATTTTGAGCAGCCTTTATCGAGTGCTTCTTTTACACTGTTTTTTATAGTTACAGGTGTGTCAAAGTCAGGTTCGCCCGCTGAAAGACTGATGACATCAATCCCTGCCGCTTTCATCTCTTTTGCTTTTGAACTGATCGCTATTGTTAAAGACTCGCTTAGAGTTTGCATTCTTTTTGCTAAAACCATTTTTAACTTCCCCTTTGTAAATTTTTTAAAGTAATTTTATAACAAATAATTTTTGAAGCGACCCAAAAATTTAAAATTTAAGATCGCTTTTTAACCTCATGTTTCAATAAGTAATCAATTAATAGTTTTTAGATAACTATTGTCATTTAAAAACAGATAAAGTTCTCCTAAAATTTGTTTTTTCTGTGTTTCGTTGATTAAATTTGACTTTTCAAGCCTTTCGTTCAAAGTGTCTTGTATCTCGTAAATATCATAGTCAAGATCCTCCATGATATCAAGTATCGACTGACTTTCGATCACATCTTTTATAGTGTAGCCTTCAGGCGTAAGCTCTATCGTTGCTTCCGTAGGATGAGTAAAGAGGTTGTGCTTCATCCCAAGAACTTCTTGATACGCACCAACTAGGAAAAATCCCAAAAAATACTCCTCTTTTTCAACATCTACATCGTGCAAGAAGAGCTGGTTACCGTCTTCGTTGTAGCTTATCTCGCCGTCGCTATCGCATGTTATATCCCAGATACAAGCAGGAAGTGTAGGGCGTATATCAAGCCTATCTAGTGGCATGATAGGGAAGTTTTGCTGTAAACCCCAAAAGTCGGGCATGGATTGAAACATCGAGAAATTTACTAGATAACGCTCTTTTATCTCCTCTTGTATGCGCACAAGGTCTGCGGTGCTATTTTTATTGCCGAGCATGATAACGGCTTTTTTACTTATCAGCTGGACTAAAATTTCTGCATTTGAGCGATCTTGAAGATCAACATAACCAAGGTCAAATAGCGTAAGCACACTTTCCATATGATGGATCGCATCATGCAGATATTCAAGTGCATTTGAAGGCTTTATCGTCTCGTAAAGATCGTAAAGTTCGGTTATTAAAGGTGGATTTTTCTTTTTTAAATTTAGCTTTTCTTCGGTATGGTCTTGACTGAAAAGTTCAAGCACAGGAGCCACCAAAAGTGCGTGAGAAGCCGAAACAAAACGCCCGCTTTCTATAAAAATATCAGGCTCGAATTCATTTTTTTGATTTGCGATATTTTTTAGAAGATAAACAACGTCGTTTGCATATTCGTTTAGAGTATAGTTGCGGCTTATAGTTTGTTTAAATTGCGAATACTCAATCGCCAAACCGCCGCCTAAATTTATGGCTTTTAGGTTTGTTGCACCCATTTTTCTTAGCTCAACATAGATGTTGCCTGCCTCGGTTAGCGCCTTTTTAAGTGGGTGAATTTCATTTATTTGCGAGCCGATATGAAAGTGTATCATAGTAAAGCAATCAAGCAAATTCGCTTTTTTAAGCAAATTTACCGCTTCGATAAGCTCGGTTGAAGTTAGTCCGAATTTAGAATAAATTCCACCGCTCTTAGCCCATATGCCAGAGCCTGCAGAGTGCAGACGTATGCGAAGTCCGATGTTTGGTTTTGGGGCAAATCTCTCCTTTGCGGTTGCGATGATCGCTTCAAGCTCATTTAGGCCCTCGATGGTTAAAGTTATGTTGTGTCCCATTTCAGCCGCGATAAAGCCGATATTTATAAGCTCTTTATCTTTAAATCCGTTTACCGTTATTGGTGCGCCGTCGTTGTTGTATGCCATAGTCAAAAGAAGCTCTGCCTTACTTCCTGCTTCAAGCCCGTAGTTATACGGCTTGCCAAGGTGTGTTAGGTTTTTAACAAAACCTGGGTATTGATTTACTTTTAGAGGAAAAACCGCGTTAAAATTTCCTTTATACTCAAATTCCTTTTTTGCCTTAGCAAAGCTTGCATGAATTTGCTCGATCTGCTTTTGTATAAGGTGTGGAAAACGAAGAAGCAATGGACCTCTATAGCCCTCTTTGCGTATATCTTTTACAATGTCGATTATCGCTGGTTTTCCTGCCGAATTTATGCAAACCTTGCCATTTTCTATGACAAAATTTGAGTTTCCCCAGATATTTAAACCGTAATCATTCATTATCAAGTTCCTTTTCAAGCTCATTTAAATTTATAGTTTTTTCGGTTTTATTGTCTAAATTTTTATACCAAATTTGACTATTTGCGCGTTCATTTTCTCCTATGCAAAGGAAAATTTTAGCGCCTTTATTGTCTGCTATTTGCAAATGTTTTTGAAGTTTTTTGGCTTCATAGGATATCTCTACTTTAAATTTATCCCGCATTTTAGTCCCAAGCGAATATACAAAGTCCAAATTTTGCTCATCTAATGCACAAATATAAACTCCGTTTCGCTCGTTTTTAATATCTCTTGAGCTTAAAATTTCCATTATACGCTCTATGCCCATGGCAAATCCAACTCCATAGCTTGCTTTCCCACCAAGATACTCCACAAGCCTATCATATCGTCCGCCACCGGCTACCGCGCTTTGAGAGCCTATCTCATTGCTAATAAACTCAAATGCAGTCTTGCAGTAATAATCAAGCCCTCGCACAAGCTTTGGATCGACCTCATAACCTATGTTGTTTTCGTCTAAAATTTTCTTTAGCTTATCAAAGTCATCCGCAGCTTCTTTGCTTAAATTTTCTATCATTAGCGGTGCATTTTGATAAATTTCTTGGCATTTTTCATTTTTGCAATCAAGCGTTCTTATAGGGTTAAGCTCTTTTCTTCTAAGACAATCATTGCAAATTTCACTCTCATTTGCATCTAAAAATTTGACTAATTTTTCTTTATAGCTAGCCATAGAAGAAACATCTCCAAGAGAGTTTATTTTAAGTGTGGCTTTGATATCTAAGCGTTTTAAAATTTCACTTATCATTAAAATAATACTTGCGTCCTCATAAACGCTAGCCTCACCAAAACACTCCACGCCAAACTGGTGAAATTCTCTTAAGCGACCCTTTTGAGGTCTTTCGTATCTAAACATAGAGCCATGATAAAACCACCTATAAACGCCACCTGCACGGTCAAGTTTGGCTTCGATATAAGCCCTAACAACCCCCGCAGTGCCTTCAGGGCGTAAGCATACATCGTTGTTGCCCTTATCAGTAAACTGATACATCTCTTTACCGACGATATCGCTACTTTCTCCAACACTTCGTTTAAAAAGAGCAGTCTCTTCAAGATGTGGAGTTTTTATCTGAGTATAACCGTAGTTTTTAGCCACGTCTTCACAGGTTTTTACAATGTATTCATATAGTTTACTTCTATCTTGAAGCATGTCTTTCATTCCGCGAAGTGCTGTTATCATTTTTGTCCTTTTAGTTTATTTTAAAATTGTATAAATTCTTCTATCTCTTTACTTATCTCTTGCACGCTTTTGCTCGCATCTATATAAAGCGTGTTTAAATTTAAGTCTAAGAGTAAATTTTTCATATTTTGCTGAACAAGCAAAAGATACTCAAAACCTCTTGCTTCTACTGCGTCCGATCCGCCTCTACTAAGCAACCTTTGCTCTAAAAGCTCCTTATCTGCCTCAAAAAATACAACCTTATCCGGCAAATTTGAGTTAAGGGCAAATTTGTTAAATTCTAGTAAAATTTTAGCATCATAGCTGTTTTCGTTAGCTAAGGCATAAGCTATACCTGATATAAATCCTCTATCGCTAATGACGATTTTATTGGCATTAGGCGCAACAACTTTTGCATAATGTTCGGCTCTATCAGCCAAAAACATCAAGGCCTCAGCTCTTGGGCTTAATTTAAATTTACCGCCGAGTAAAATTTCCCTAACATGCACACCAAACTCCGTTCCTCCGGGTTCTTTTGTGATGATAGGATTTTGGTATTTTGCGGATAAAAGCTCTATTTGCGTGCTTTTTCCAACTCCGTCTATGCCTTCAAATAAAATATACATTATCACTTTGCCTTTAAAATTTCTAAAATTTCAACTGGTACAAGCTTGCTTACATCGCCGTTGTGCAAAAATACCGAACGAACTATCGAGCTTGAGATGAAAGCATTTTTAAGGCTTGGCATAAGATAAACCGTCTCAAAATCCTCCCAAAGCGCAGCGTTTGCATAGCCTATTTGCAGTTCGTATTCAAAGTCGCTTACCGCTCTAAGACCCCGTATCACTGTGTTTATGCCTCTTTGCTTAGCAAAATCAACCAGTAAATTATCAAAACCTTCAACACAAACATTTTTAAAATTTTGTATCGAAATTTCTACCATATTTACACGTTTTTCAAAGCTAAATAACGGCTTTTTACTATCATTTTTAGCTACCGCGACTATTACTTTATCAAAAATTTTAGTAGCACGCCTTATAACGTCAAGGTGTCCGTTGGTTATAGGATCAAAAGTGCCCGGGTATATGCACGCTTTCACTTTACCGCCTTTAAATTTTTATATTTTATACTTTTATTACTAAATTACGGCTTTTGGTTAGTTCCATCTTTTGTAAATTTCATTTTCTATATCAAGCAAATCAAGCCATTTGCCGATTATAAAATTTTCCATGTCTTTTAATATCTTAACTCCTGAATAATATCCTAAGATAGGCGGAGCGATAACTGCTCCACAAAGTGATAGTTTAGACATATGCTCTAAGGATATGGTTGAAAAAGGCATCTCTCTAACCGCCAAAACAAGCCTTCTTCGCTCTTTTAGACTAACTGCAGCCGCTCTAGTTATCAAAGTATCGGCAAACCCGGCATGAATTTTAGCCAAAGTATTTATAGAGCAGGGCGCAACTATCATCGCATCTATCTTAAACGAGCCCGATGCAATAGCCGCACCTGTATCATCGTCATCGTAAAATTTAACACCCTTATCTTCAAATTTGCTTATTTCGATACCTTCTTCTAGCAGCAAAGTTTTTTTGGCCGCATGACTAATTACGGCATGGATTTTGGCATATTTTTTAGCTTCATTTATGAGCTTTAGCCCTAAATTTACACCACTGGCTCCGGTTATTGCTATGATTACGCTTTTCATTGGATCATCACCTGTTTTGACGAGGAGACAACTGCAGATAAAATTTTGTTATCCCTTGTTCTAATCTTAATAATATCACCCAAATTTCCATTTTCAAGCGCTTTTACTTCGATTATGATGCTAACACCGCCTTCATTTAGCACCGCCTTGACACTGTCTCCTTTTTTTACTAAAGAAGCTGCTATAAAGTGTTTTGTCGAGAGAATTTCACCGGCTTTTATCTTTGTTCTGGTTATCAAAGTTGAGTTTGGAAACGACGAGATATAATCTTTTTGATATTTATTAAACTCAACATACCCACTTTGATAGTCAAGAAGGCCCAAGATATGTTTATAATCCATTGAGTTAAGAGCCAAAAATACAGGCATTTTAGCTTTAAAAGAGTATTGGAAAAATATGCTTTTTGAGGTAAGATCGGGTTGTTCAAACGAGGCTCTAAATGTTCCGCTTGAACGATCTTTTGAATTTATAAAGATATTTTCAAGACGAAAATCATTAAAATTTTCAGGCAATGTGCTTTGAGGTTTTATATCGACACTTTCTATCTTTATCCCTGAAAATTCATCACTAAGAGCGTGTAAAAACCTCATTAATACATTATCCATAAGTGTGCAATTTCTAACAAAGGATACGCTTCCTCCGCTTTTATCTTTATATGTTTTAAAATTTGCCGTTAAAATTTCGTGAAGTTCTTTTGTATCTATCTTTGCGGCTCTTTGTCCGTTTAAATTTAAAATTTCATTATCTTCGCCGTCAAACCCAAATGTATAAAGTGAAATTTCATCTTGATCGATACAATACATCGGATAAACACTGACTTCTTTTGCAAAACTTGTTAAAGAAAGTAAAAAAAATGTGGATATAAAAAAAATGGAGCGGGAAACGAGATTCGAACTCGCGACCCTAACCTTGGCAAGGTTATGCTCTACCCCTGAGCTATTCCCGCAACCAAATGAGAAAGCGCATTTTAGCAGATTTAATATCATTTGTCAAGAGATCCTTGTGATAAAAATGTCAGAATTTGCTAAAATTTCACTTTCGCTTGGATTTGAGATATAAATAGCGTTACTTTTTAAGAGTGGTTTTATCATTCCGGAGCCGTATCTGTTTTCATTGGTAACATGAAACTCAAAATTATCAACGCTTCCTAACACGATATTTGCTCGTCCTGGTTTTATTTTTATATTTTCTTTTAGCGTTACTTTTTCAAATTTTAGTCTCTGCGATAAAAGCAACGGAAGTATAAATAAATTTGCGCAAAGATATGCTGCCATTGGGTTACCGGGCAAGACAAAAACCATTTTTCCGTCTTTTTTATATGCTTTAAATGGCGCTCCAGGACGCATATTTACCTTATGAAAAAGTTCATTAAAACCGATAGCTTCAAGGGCTTTTTTCATAAAGTCAGCCTCTCCCTTGCTTGCACCGCCAGAACAGATAATAACATCAAATTTATTGCTTTGATTTAAGGCAGTCACGGTCGCTTCAAAGCTATCTTGAATAATGCCAAGATAAGAGCTTTTAAAGCCATTTAGAGTGAGTATGGCGCCGATACCAACGGCATTTGCATTATAAATTTGATCATCGTCGGCATTTTGCCAAGGTTCTACTATCTCATCTCCACTTGAGTAAATTCCAATGCGCGGCAATGCAAAAACTTCAACAAAGCTAATACCTTGCGTAGCCAACATCATAACCACTCTTGCGTTTAGTTTTTCGCCTTTTTTAAGCAAAATTTCACCTATTTTTACCTCTTCGGCGGTAAATCTATAAGCGTCTCCTTTTTTTAAGTTCTTAGGAGCATGGATTAAATTTTTATCTACGATACACTCTTCAAGACGCATGACGGTATCAGCCCCAAGAGGCATTTTAGCTCCCGTCATTATCTTTATGCATTCGTTTTGATTTATCTTAGTAGTTCGCTTATCTCCTGCAAGAACGCTATCAATCAATACAAAAGGCTTGTCTTTATCTTCAAATTTTACAGCATAGCCGTCAAGCGCAGAGTTGTCAAAGCAGGGTAAATTTTTAACCGCCACGACATCTTTACTCAAAATTCTACCGCAAGCTTCATTTATAGGTAAAATTTCCAGCGAATAGGGCGGATTAAAATTTCTAAAAATCTCATCTATAGCTTCAAAAACTTCCATTTCATTCCTCTAGTCTTGTGATATTTGCACCAAGTTGTTTAAATTTAAGCTCTAAATTCTCATAACCCCTATCAAGATGATATATCCTATGAACTCTTGTTTCACCTTTTGCAACAAGAGCTGCCAAGATAAGCGCAGAGCTTGCTCTAAGATCAGTTGCCATAACATCGGCGGAATTTAGCTCACTGCCGCCATAAACACTTGCAATATGACCATTTAGTCTGATATCAGCGCCCATTCTAGCTAGCTCACTTACGTGCATAAAGCGATTTTCAAAGAGTCTTTCATCTATCACGCTAACGCCATTTGCAACAAGGGCTAATGCCATAAACTGCGCTTGCATATCAGTAGGAAATCCTGGATACTCAGTCGTTATGATCTCGCAAGGCTTGATCTCTTTAGCTGGACTTATCGTTATCTTATCATCATCTATCTCTATGCCAAAACCCATCTCTTCAAGCTTTGCTATAACGGCAAGCATGTGTTTTGCATTTACTTTAGTCACTGTTATCTTAGAATTTGTTATAGCACCTGCGCAAAGGTAAGTACCTGCTTCTATCCTATCAGGGATAACTTTTATGTCAGGTATAGTAAGTAATCTTTGACCGCTTCCTTCGATTACTAGCTCACTAGTTCCTATGCCTTCTATGTTTATGCCAGATGCCTTTAAAATTTCACACACTTGCACGACTTCAGGCTCTTTTGCCACGTTTAAAAGTCTTGTAGTTCCATGTGCTAAAGCTGCCGCCATGATGATGTTTTCGCTTCCGGTTACGGTTATCTTGTCAAAAACTATGCGAGCTTCATTTAGTCCATTTGGTGCACTAGCCACGATATAACCTTGTTTTATTTCGATATTTGCGCCCATTTTTTCAAGCGCACTAAGGTGAAGGTCTATAGGTCTTTGACCGATGGCACAACCTCCTGGCAAACTAACCTCACAATGTCCAAAACGGGATAATAAAGGACCAAGAGTTAAGATAGATGCTCTCATTTTTCTAACTATGTCATAGTTTGCCATGGTCGAATTTACACTACTTGTATTGACCTTAAGAGTATTTGGATCTTCAAATTCACAACTAGCGCCTAAATTTACAAGCAACTGTGCTAGAGTCTTAATATCTGCAACATTTGGAACATTTGTAAGTTTTAATTCATTTTTAGCAAGCAGTGTTAGTGCGATCAACGGGAGAGCTGCGTTTTTAGCACCACTTATAGCAACTTCGCCACTTAGTTTCGCTCCGCCTTGTATTTGCAAATAATGCATCATAATTTTACCTTAGAATTTAAATTTTTGCCTTGATTATAGTGATTTTTTGCTTATAAAACAAAATTAAATTTCCAAAAACCATCCATTTACTTTGCATAGGTAAAATACTTACTTTAAATTTAAGTGATTAGGAAATTTATGCTTAAGCGTTCCATAGTTTTAGCTACTTTGATCGTTCTTTTTACAGGTTGTGCTACTCTTAATCAAAACAAAAAACTACCCATAAACGAGGTCATAAAAACAGACGTCCCTCTCCAAAAAAAAGAAGAGCAAACATACTTGGAAGCGTATCTTGACAAAGACAAACAAGATACTCGAGAGCATAAAAATTTCGGGTCGTTTTTTAACAAATACCTAAACACAAAAATAGGCGGCGACTGCTCCGGTTTCATATCAGTGGTAAATAAAAAACACGAAAATATGTATTTTGATGAGAAAAGCATATCAAAACACTACGATAAGTCAGGTAGAAAGTCAAAGGCTATCTTTAACCTATATAGTAGCAAAAAGCAAATTTCATTTACCGAACCCAGGGTTGGAGATCTGATATTTTTTGCAAATACCCTAGGAAGAGCCGCAGGTAAAAATAAAGACAAAAGTAACATAACCCACATCGGTATAGTCACCGAAGTAGCAAAAGATGGAACGGTTAAATTTATACATAATTACAGCGGCAAAATAACACATAGTTATATGAATTTAAGACAAAAAAACACATATAAGATCGGGAAAAAAGAGATCAACAGCTATATGTTAAGATGTAAAAGCAACAAAACAAGCTGCCTTGCTTCAAATAGATTTGCCGGATATGGCATAGTAAGGTAGAGCAAATTTGATCGTTACTTACATATTAATATGTATAAATTGTCTTATCTATCTTTTTGTCGGACAAAATTTTAATACAATTTTTGGCCTAAACGCCGGTTTTGCTCAAAATTTTATATTTTCTTTTCAGCCGCTAACATCGATGTTCTTACATGGTTCGCTTTCGCATCTAATTATGAATATGGTTGTTTTGTTTCAATTTGGCTCTATTTTAGAGCGAAATTTGGGACATTTTAGATTTTTACTTATATATATTTTAGGTGGCATTGCAACTTCGTTTTTAGCACTCATTTATGTGTATTATATGCTTTATTTTAATGCGCAAGTTGTCACTGTAGTTGGTGCAAGTGGCGCGATATGTGTTCTTTTGGGTGTTTTGTCGTTTTTGACAGACAAAGAGACGCGAAAAGGACTTGTTATAGCACTTTTGCTTATGAGTTTTGCTCCGTTATTTTTTGGAGTAAATATCGCTTGGTATGCGCATTTGCTTGGTTTTGCGATAGGATATATTTATGCTAAAATGTCATTTAAATAAGGAATGACATGAATTTTTTTGATGAACTTTTTGAGATTATAAACGAAAGCGACATAATCACTAAATTTAATAAATTTCAGATATTTTACGACAAATTTAAAGCAAATGAGGATATAAATTTAAAAAGAAACTCACCTGCACAAGAGCTTAAAACTCCTTGTTACGCAAGTTTTTGTGATGTCGTCAGCATGAAAGAATTTAATAAAAAGACAAAACCAAAAGATAAAAAGCTAGCCTTTATCCACTCTGTGGCCCATATAGAATTTAGCGCTATAGACATCGCTCTTGATGCATGTTATCGTTTTGATAATCTGCCAAGAACATACTATCTAGACTGGCTTGAAGTAGCACAAGACGAGATAAGACACTTTAATATGATAGAAAATTTACTTAAAGAGCAGGGCGCAAAATACGGTAACTTAAGTGTTCATGACGGACTTTTTATCGCCCTTTGCAAGACGCAAGAAAGCCTTGTTAAACGTATGGCGCTTTTGCCAAGATATATGGAGGCAAACGGACTTGACGCAAACGCTCATATCATACAAAAACTTCAAAAAGAGGGCGGAGATAAAGAGCTTATTGGGGCGTTAAATGTCATTTTGCAAGAGGAAATTTCTCATGTCAGTAAAGGTGATAAGTGGTTTAAATTTGCTTGCAAACAGCTAAATATAAATCCAAGCGAATACATAAATATCATACAAACTCTCTATCCAAATTCCTTTAAAACAAGTAGAGAGCTAAATGAAGCAGATAGACTAAAAGCTGGCTTTAGCAAAGAAGAACTTGAGATGATCAAAAATTTACAAAAGTCTCAAAATGCATAAAATTTATTTTATCAGACACGCAAAAGCGCAAAAGGAAAATAAAGACACAAGCAAAGACTTTAGTAGAGAGCTTACTTCGCGTGGCAAAGAAAATGCAAAATTTATGGCACAAAGGCTACTAAAACACAAAATCATGCCAAATGCCATTTTTTCAAGCAGTGCAAAACGTTGCGAGCAGACGGCAAAAATCATCTCACAAAATATAAATTTCAAACACAAAATCATTCTCAAAGACGAACTTTATGATATAAGCACAGATAAACTTATAGAATTTGTGCAAAATTTAGACGAAGATATAAAAGAGGTTTTCATCGTACTTCATAATCCAAGCATAACTGAAATTTCAGAACTTCTAAGCGACTCTTTTATCGGTAACATTCCAACGAGCGGAATTTTTTGTGTTAAGATAAAAACAACTTTTAATCAAATAAAAGAGGGGAGTGCAAAAGCGCTTTTCTTTGACTACCCCAAAAAACACAAAAAATAACTTTTTTAATTTTTACTTTTATTTATATACATTTTTATACATTGCATAATTTTTGCAGCTTCGTGTGATTTTATATCTAAAAAATAAGTTTTTATCCATACAGAAAATAAAACATATTTATTTATGCATTTTTTTACAATAAATTTCATGGATAAATTTTTATATTACAAAAAGTAAAGTCAGATAAATCCCTAAAATAGGCACTTTAAAGTTAAAAAGGATAGATTAAAGAAAAATATAAATAATAATTTGAAAATTATAGTTTTCAATACAAAATATAAAATTTGTCTCGGTTTTACGTTTTGTTGTATTATATTGCATGAAATTTTATGTTTTTGATTTTGCTTTGAAATTTTGGCTTTATGATAACTTTTATGTATTGGAAATTTTTGCTACGCTAAATCAAAGCCAAGATGACTTGGCTTAATGAAAGTAATTTTATATATATTTTAAAATAAATAATTTTATGAACTGTTGATTTATCTCTTGGTAAATTTGCCGGCCATAGCTTGATAAATTTCTATCTCGTCTTGCAGGAGATTGTATTTTCCGGATAGTAAATTTATATAAGCGTCTGTTTGATCATTTAGCGCTTCAAGGTAGTCTTTTAGCTCTGCTTTGCCGTATTGGTATTTGTTATTATAAATTTCACTGATTTTTTGTGTATTGTCAAACTGCTTTACATAGTTGTCAAACACTCGCGTATCTTTTTCATATGACTTATAGCTAGTTGAAATTTCGTTTAAAGCCGTGTTTAGCGTGCTTAGATAGTTTAGTTTTGCGCTTTCAAAATTTGCTTCTGAAATTTTTAGGTTTGATTTAAGTTTTGAATAGTTTAAAAACGGTAAATTTAATGATACATTACCGCTTAGAAATTTCATAGAAAAACTATCTGAAAAATTCTCATCACTTCCTCTTAAACTAGCCCCTATCGTGATACTTGGATAAAAGTCTTTTTGACTGGCTTTTAAATTTAAAAGCCCCTCTTCTATCCTAAAAATAGCAGCTTGCAAATCAGGACGAGTTGAGATACTTTCAAGTGGTATTTCCAGATCAACTCCGATCGGGATAATGTCGCTTATTAAAATTTCATCTGTTTTTAGTTCAAAACCAGGTTTTACATTAAGTAAAATTTTAATATTTTTTTTGATAGTTAAAAGTTCATTTTGAGCATTTAGTAGCCTGGTTTTAGTGCTAATGACGGAATTTTGTAGTTTGGTCAAAGACAGTTCTTCTTCTTTTCCGCTTTGAAATTTTACCAAGACGATTTGCTGCAGTTTTTCATAATTATCCAGTAAAATTTTATAATACCTTATACTCTCGTTTAAGTATGCAATATTAAAGTAACCGTCTACTATGCCATTTATAACACTCAACTTACTGGCTTCAAGGTCAAAACGGGTAGCGCGTGCTTCCCATAAGGCAGCATCTCTTGCATTGGCTAGTTTTCTAAACAAATCGATCTCATAATTTAATGAAATTCCACTTGCATTTGTTCGCGTCCAAGACGAATTTGTAGATATATCGCGCGAACGCTCTACTTCAACGCTTGCATTAAAAGTATGTATAAGTTCGGCTTCTAAAACACCTGCTTGAGCCATGGCTTTGTTGATAGCAACGGCTGCTTTAGCAAGGTCGATATTGTTTTTTATGCCAAGCTCGATAAGCTCATTTAGATAGTTTTTGTTGTATTCTTGCCACCATTTTGTGTTTATACTTACATCTGCCCTATTTTCGTTTTGAAGTAAAATTTCGCTGAAATTTTCATTTACGTCCTTAACGGCACAACCGCTTAAAACTGCCACAAGTGCCAAGCTTAAAATTCTCATTTTACTCCCTTGAAAGTGCATCTATTGGATTTAGTTTTGACGCATTTTTGGCTGGCATATAGCCAAAAACCACTCCAATAACCATCGATGTTGTGATGGCAACTATTATTGATTCATTTGAAAATATCATCTTAAATCCGCTTAAAATGTTATTACAGATATAGCCTATGCCATAAGCTGTAGCTACGCCGATCGCACCGCCGATGACACAGAGCAAGATGGCTTCTATAAGAAATTGCTGTAAGATATTGCCCTGTCTTGCACCTATCGCCATTTTTATACCGATCTCTTTTGTGCGCTCGGTAACTGATACGAGCATGATGTTCATGACACCTATACCACCAACTATAAGCGAGATCACTGCGATACTTGAGATAAGAATTCTCATGGTTGATATCGTGCTTTCGACGGTTTGTTTTACGCTATCTGAATTTCTAGTAAAAAAGTCCTTTTTACCATGCTTTATAGTTAGAAGTTCTGTTATGCTTTTTTCTGCAATTTGTGCATTTACGCTCTCTTTTACCCTGGCGGTTATAGAGTTTATATGCCTATCGCCTGTGATTTTGTTTATAACAGTCGTGTAAGGAGCATAAATCCTAAGCGCGTTAGCATCTCCGAATGTAAAATCATCCTTTTTTAACACACCGATGATCTTAAGTGGTTTTTTATTAAAAAGTATGGTTTGCCCGACTGGATTTTCGTGTGGGAAAAGACTGTTTTTGGTATTTTGATCGATCACCACAACAGAAGCCGAATCTCTTACCTCCTCATCGTCATAAGTCCTACCCTGCTCTAATTTTAGTCCGTTTACGTCAAACGTCCCCGAGCCGCCACCTCTTAAACTAGCCGTAAGCGAGGTGTTTTGATATGTTATTGTTCCACTTGTGGAGGTATTTGGAGTGACTGACTCTAAGAACGATTGATTTGCAAGCATTTGCGCGTCGCTTATCACAAGAGTTTTAACGCGTCCTGAGTGCATATCACCAAAACTTTGCCCAGGCATTATGTCGATAGTGTTTGTGCCTATCTTTCTTATACTGGCTAAAATTTGCTCTTGCGAGCCCTTTCCTAGCGCTACCATACTTACTACCGCGGCTATACCGATGATGATACCAAGCATGGTTAAAAGCGAACGAAGCTTATGCGCAAGCATCGCACTTACAGACATTTTAAAGCTTTCGATAAGCTGATCTTTATAGTAGATAAATGAGCTTTTTTGTTGAGGTTTTGGTCTTTTTAGAGTATAAATTTCATCTTTTTTACTCTCGTCTTTTATGATATGACCATCTTTTATCTCTATGATGCGATTAGCGTATTTTGCTATTTTTGGATCGTGTGTGACGATGATTATAGTATGGCCTTGTTTGTGTAAATTTAACAAGATATCCATCACCATAAGACCACTTTTACTATCAAGCGCGCCTGTTGGCTCATCAGCTAGAATGATCTCTCCGCCGTTCATGAGCGCACGTGCTATACTAACACGCTGTTGTTGCCCCCCAGATAGCTTGTTTGGCAAACTTAATGACTTATCATCAAGCTCAAGAGATGTTAAAATTTCATGCGCTCTGCTTTGTCTATCCTTTTTACTAACTCCGGCATAAACGCTTGGAAGCGCGACATTTTCAAGCGCATTCATGCTCGCTAAGAGGTTGTATCTTTGAAATATAAAGCCGAATTTATTGCGTCTTAAATTCGCAAGTTCATCTGAGTTAAATTTTGAGATGTTTTCATTTTCTAGCAGATACTCACCGTAGCTTGGACTATCAAGACAGCCTAAGATATTCATAAGTGTTGATTTACCAGATCCAGACTGACCGATGATGGCTATAAATTCGCCCTTTTTTATATTTAAATTTATGCCATGTAAAATCTCAATCTCACCATCGCCGACTTTGAATTTCTTTACGATATTTTTTAGTTCGATCACCTTGGACCTCTATTTGCCTTTGCGACCATTTGAGCGATCTCACTAGAACTACCTTGCGATGTTATGATCTCATCGCCCTCATCTATACCGCTTATTATTTGTGTCTCAAGGCTATCTCTTATGCCTGTTTTTACTTCTACTCTTACAACTTCTTGATCGCCTTTTAGGACATTTACATAGCTTTTGTCTTTTTCTTTTTTTATAGCAAGGCTTGGTATGACGATAGCATCATCTACTTTGGTTACCAAAAGAGTGTTTTGCGTAGTCATGCCGATACGAAGGATACCGTCAGTATTTTCAACTATGCTTTGCGCATAGTAGTAAACTGCCGAAGAGCTTGAAGAACTTGAGCTTGAGGAGGAGCTTGAGCTTGAGTAAGTTCCGTCACTAAGCCTTGTAAGACCGGGGTCTATCGAGCTAACAACTGTTTTAAATTTCATATTTGGCTCAGAAAGTATCGAGTACTCAACAGGGGTGCCGACTTTTATCTTTGTTATGTCGCCCTCTGCGATTTGCATTTTCATTTTTACCTTACTAAGGTCTGCGATATTAACAATGGTCGGCGTTGTTTGATTTGAGTTTACTGTTTGCCCCTGCTCTACTTGCACAGATACGATCACCCCATCATTTGGTGCTGTGATTTTAGTATAACCAAGGTTGATCTCGGCGGTATTTAGTTCGATTTTGGTTTGATTAATCTGTGCGTAAATTTCTCTTAAAGAGGCTTCATTTGTTGCGTAAGTGTTTTTTGCATTTTCAAATTCTTGTTTTGAAGTAGCACTCTTTGCGTATAGTGTTTTTTCACGCTCAAACTGTGTTTTTGATATCTCAAGAGCTACTTTTGCACTAGCAAGTCTAGCCTCATAAATTTCAAGTTGAGCACGCTTATCATTTACGTTATTTTGCTGCGTTGAGCTATCGATCTCGGCTATCATATCGCCCTTTTTTACCTTATCACCAAGCCCTACGTATAGCCTTTTTATCTGCCCACTAACCTGCGCGCCAACATCCACAAGTTCTGTGGCAAATATCTCACCAGTCGCTTCTACTTTGTTAGAAAAGCTTTTTTTAACAGCCTTTTGGGTGATAAATTCTATGCGCTCCTTTGGCTTAAAATACTCTGCATAGATGTAAAAACCGCCAACCACAACCACTGCTAAAAATGCTATAAATTTGAAAATTTTTTTCATAGTTTCACTTTAAATTTTAAAATACTCGGCAATTCTATTTAAAAAAAATAAATAAAAAATTAAATTTTACGCTATATCTATCATCTCATCAAGTCGCTTGAGATATCGCTTTAGTTTTGTGATCTCACTACCGGATGATACTTGTTTTGATGAGTAAAAAAACTCTACGCTTTGCTTGTTGTTTTCAATTAAATTTAAGCCCTCAAGCTCGGATATTAGCTTATTTACTGTGCCTTCGTTACCGTCAAGTATTTTTATATTGCTTGGCAAAATCCGCCTTAGAGTATCTTTAAAATAATTAAAATGCGTACATCCAAGCACAATAGAGGAGTAGTTTGTAAGATTAAATTTTAAAAGCTCGCTATTTAAATATTCCAAGACATCAATTGAGGCAAACTCTTCTTTTTCTGCAAATTCTACAAGCTTTGGAAGCGGTAAAATATCGACTAAATGGTTTGTATCAACGCGCCCGATAAGATCTTTTAGTTTTTTGCCAACCGCGGTTACGGGAGTTGCGATAAGTAAAACTCTAAGATCATTTTCATCAGGTATTTCTTGCTGTAAGTCAATAGCTTTTTTAACAGCAGGCTCCATGCCGATTATCGGTATGTTAAATTTTGCTCTAAGTTCGTTTATCGCTACGCTTGTTGCGGTATTACATGCGATAACGACAGCTTTTGCGCCTTGCTTTATTAAAAATTCCACGCTCTTTGTCGTGAAATTTAAAATCTCCTCCCTGCTTTTTAAGCCGTAAGGAACATTGTCTTTATCTGCATAATATAAAAATTCTTCGTTTTTTAAGCGTTTTAGCGCCAGATGAAGCACACTAAGCCCGCCAAGACCAGAGTCAAAAAAAGCTATTTTCATTACAAATTCCTTTTAAAGGCGTTATTATAACTCATTTTTGGATATAATTTTCAATTATTAAATTTATAAGGCTTATATATTGAAATACCCGCTTGATGCAAAAGATAGTTTTGAAAACTCTATGCTGTTTTGGCTCGTAAGATATGTCAAATTTAAATTAAGCTCTCTTTCTAATAAAGAACTAAGAGATCCAAAGGCTTTAGCTACCGTAAACTATAAGCTAAGCAGAGATATAAAAAGCATAGAAGAGCTTGACGGACTTGTTAAAATTTCAAGAAATGCAGGACTAACGGGCATAAACACCTACTTTAATCCACTTAAAAAAATTTATGAGACGCTTAAATTTTACGAGCTTTCGAGTTTAAAAGTGATAGATGAAGAGTTAATAAGCGAAGTTTTAGCCAGCGTTACTGGCGGACTAAGCGATGCGAGTAAGAAAAACTATAGAATTTCTGTTATAAATTTCTTTGCGTTTTTGGATAAACAAAACGAAGAAGACGGCAAGGCTCATGTTTTTGATATAAATTTAAAAAACTGGGGCGGTATAAGCGGAGTTAGAGGTCAAAAACTACCTGAATTTATGAGCGAAGAAGAGGTTAATAAATTTCTAAATGCCATTAAAAATGCCGACTTTAAGGTAAACACAAATCGCAATAAGCTAATCATCAAAACAATAATCTTCACAGGAATTCGCGTAAGCGAGGCTTTAAATTTAAAGCGAAAAGATATAACGGAAGAAGGCGATCTTTATATCATAAGAATTAGAGGCAAAGGCAACAAATACCGTATCGTCATGATAAAAAGACACCTCATAGAAGCCCATATTGACGCGATCGCCATAAACTACATAAATAAAGAGGGGTATTTATTTATCAATAAAAAAGGCACAAGGCTAACTCAGGCATACGTAAGTCGCATAGTCGAGCAAATTTTATTTAGCGCCGGTATCCGTAAAGAAAAAAACGGCGCACATATGCTTCGTCACACATTTGCAACAATGCTTTACAAAAAGCAAAAAGACCTTGTTTTAGTGCAGGAAGCCTTGGGTCATGCAAGCCTAAATACTTCAAGAATTTACACTCACTTTGACAACGACAAGCTCAAACTTGCCGCGCAAGTTGCCGAAGAGCTAAATGGCTAGTATAAACGATCATTTATCGCTTTGTAAGTAGAGTTTCAATACAATAAAAGGCTATAAATTTTTGGAGTAGATCTTGGCTGTTGATAAGATTATTTTTTACCTTTGCGTGACACTGATTACGATTAGTATCACATTTTCACTATCCTTACCTGTTTTTACGGTTTTACAGTTTGATTATAGTCAATATCACTTTTTTATTAGGCAACTTATAGTAGGTTGTATAGGTATTTTTTTGATGTGGGGACTTTCAAGACTTAATCCCGACAAAGCTCTTATCTGGATAGGTTTTGGGCTTTTTGGTTTTTGTATAATCACAATGGGTCTTATGCACATGCTACCCTCTTCAATGGTAACGGAGGCAGGTGGCGCGCGTAGATGGATAAGACTTCCCGGGTTTTCGCTAGCGCCGGTTGAGTTTTTTAAGATAGGTTTTGTTTATTTTCTAGCATGGAGTTTTGCCAGAAAGATAAATGAAAACAAAAAAAGCATAAAAGAGGAACTTAAACTTCTTTTACCTTACATCTGCGTCTTTCTGATAGTGGTTTATCTTATCGCCGTTCTTCAAAATGACCTTGGACAAGTTGTCGTGCTTGCATTAACACTTATCATGATGGCGCTTTTTGCAGGAACTAGCATGAAATTTTTTAGCATAGGTTTTTTAGGTGCAGCCTTGCTTGCTATCGTTGCCATTATCAGCTCTGAACACAGGATTTTACGCATAAAATCATGGTGGGGAACGATACAAGGCATGGTTTTATCGATACTACCTGAAAATATAGCTGAAATTTTAAGAGTGGATGATGCGCCGGAGCCTTATCAAATTTCACACTCACTAAATGCTATAAAACATGGGGATTTCTTAGGAGAAGGACTTGGTGCCGGCGTTTTTAAGCTTGGCTTTTTAAGTGAAGTTCATACGGACTTTGTTTTAGCAGGCATAGCAGAAGAAGTCGGCGTCGTTGGAATTTTATGCATAGTTGCTATTATGCTTGCGTTACTTTATAGAATTTTTAGAATTTCAGCCAGAAGCGAAAATAAAGTTTATCACCTATTCTCGCTCGGTATCGGACTTATCATATCGTTTTCATTTCTTATGAATAGCTACGGAATAACTTCGATAACACCGATAAAAGGTATCGCTGTGCCGTTTTTAAGCTATGGTGGTAGTTCGATATTGGCCGTTTGTATAGGCATAGGTATGGTTTTAATGATAAGCAAAAAGGCGAAAATATGATGGTTATTAGTGGTGGCGGAACCGGAGGACATCTAGCTATTGTCAAAAGTTTATGCGAAGAACTTAACCTTCGCGATCAAAAGCCGATTTTTATCGGCTCAACAAGAGGTCAGGACAAGCTTTGGTTTGAAAATGATGAAAATTTTAGTGAAAGAATTTTCTTAGAAAGTAGTGGCGTAGTAAACAAAAGAGGCTTTGATAAAATTTTATCTCTACTAAACATCTTTAAGCTCTCACTAAAATGTTGTAAAATTTTAAAAAAACATAAGGCAAGAGCCGTTATTATTGTTGGTGGCTACTCTGCCGCACCTGCCGCATTTGCTGCTATAATGTGCAAAATTCCACTTTTTATACACGAACAAAACGCAATTACAGGTAAGTTAAACAAACTTTTAAAACCATATGCAAAGGGATACTACAGCTCATATGATAAAATTTCTCCATGCAATTATCCAGTAGGCAGTAAATTTTTTGCTACGTCAAGGATTAGAAAAGAGCTAAAAACCGTGATATTTTTAGGCGGATCACAAGGAGCAAGAACGATAAATGATCTTGCCGTAAATTTAGCTCCTAAGCTTAAAGAAAGCGGCATAAAGATCATTCATCAATGTGGCAAAAACGCACTTGTAAAACTTGAAGAAAGATATAGAAATTTAGGTATAAGTTTAGAAAATGATGTAGAAATTTTTGAATTTAGTAAAAATTTGGAACAAAAAATGTCGATCGCAGACCTAGCTATAAGTCGTGCAGGAGCTAGCTCACTTTGGGAACTTTGCGCAAATGCCTTGCCTGCGATATTTATCCCCTATCCTCATGCCGCTAAAAATCACCAATACTACAATGCTAAATTTTTATTTGAAAAAAATATAGCTAAAATTTGTTTACAAAACGACTCTGGTGTGGATACTGATAGTGTTTTAAAAATGATTAAAGAATTTGATATAAATCACAGCTCAAAAGCGCTACAAAGCATGATAGACCAAAACGGAGCCAAAGAGATAGTTGATAAAATTTTTAGCAAGTTAGGTTAGATGCTCGCCAACCGCGCTTGCTTTTATCTCTTGAAGCTCATAGCTTAGATAGTGATAGATAAGCTCTGTTTTTACAAGACTTTTGCTACTAAAGACTGGATTTATGATTTGCATTATACGGTCAGTTGCGTCTGCTATCTCTACAAGCAAAAGCTCATCTTTTCGTTTTTTGGCAACCGTTATAGCACTAGTTAGAAAACTAAATATGTTTTTAAACTCAACAAGAACTACATTTGAAGCTATTTTTGAGTCATAATTCAAAACTCGCTTCATCTGCTCTTTAAGCCCCGTTAAGTCCCTTAAAATCTCTTTTATCTCTTTTTCTTCTTGGTTATTAAAATTTATAAAATTAGCTTTCGCTTTTTTAACACTTTCTTTGTATTCTTCTATCAAAATAGCGATAATATCTGAAATTTTTTCCAAACTATTTTTGATATTTTTATTTGCCTCAAGGCTAACACCCTCTTTTGCGGCTCTTTCCTTTAAGACATCGTTCATTCTGCGTAAATGCAGACTTATCTCTTCGTAGTAGTCATTTGTATTAAAAAGATTATTAAAAAAATCGCTCTCATTGTTTTTGCTATAAAATTTAGCTTTAAGCATATCAACATTTTTATTAAACTCAAAAACATCAACATAAGGAATAATTTCTTTGTCAAAATCCCTATCTAAAAGCGCAAATTCTTTTTTTATATTTTCTATCTCATTTTTTATAGTGGTATAATTCATATTATTCTCTTTTATTTTTTGATATTCTACTATAAATTTGATATGTTTTGAAGTTTTTGTATAAAATATATATAATGGTGCCCGAGGTCGGACTCGAACCGACACAAGGTTGCCCTTACCAGATTTTGAGTCTGGCGCGTCTACCAGTTTCACCACTCGGGCTAAAAATTAGAAATGTGATTGTATCAAATATATCTAAAAGTGAGCTAAATTTAAAGCCCTTTGTATAAAAGGGCTTTTGGGTTAAGAAAATTATTTCTTTTTAGATTTTTTTGCTGCGGCTGCGGCAACTGCTTCTTTAAGTTTTTTGCCAACTTTAAATTTAACAGCTTTGCTAGCAGGAACGTCGATAACTTGTTTTGTTCCAGGAACTCTTGCTTTTCTAGCAGCTCTTTCAGTTGTATCAAAAGTACCAAAACCAATAAAGCTAACAGAATCACCTTTCTCAAGAGCAGCAGCTATAGTCTCTAAAGCAGCGTCAACAACTTTAAGAGAATCTTTTTTTGAAAGACCGGCCTTATCGGCAACAGCTTGAATAAATTCAGCTTTTTTCATAAATCGTCCTTATATAAGAATTGTAATGCGCTAATTCTACAATGTTTTTATAAAAAAAACAATAGCTTTTTGCCTATTTTAGCTATCTTTTTCAATATTTTGGTAAAAATTCAACTAAATTAGGCGCTTTTAGCACATTATCTCGAAACAAACCTCGTTTTTTAGCCCTATCTTCTTGATCTCAACTAACTTTAGTCCATCAAAATTTACATCCATAAGCTCTTTTTTGCTATTAATATTATCTTTTGCGATTTGATTTAAAATTTTGCCTCGATATGCTTTTGTGTGATGGCTTACTATTTTCCCATTTTTTATAAATTTAAAGCTTGTGTGCTCTTTTTTTACTTGATAAAATTTCTCATAATACCCTGCACGAAGATCCAAAATATCATTATCTTGTAAAAATTCATCAAGACTTTTGCTAAAATGTTCATTATAAAATTTTTCAATATTCACACCGTTAATCTTCTCACCCTGCTTCAATTTGTATTCAAAAATTTTATCTCCGGCAAGAATGGGTCCAAATAAATTTGAAAATATAACCACATTTTTATCTATATAATTTTGTGAATTTTGACTTAAATCTCGGTAATTTAAGTGCTTATAAGCAACACCGTCATAGCGCAAAACCGCTTTTATTAAACCTTTTGTAAAAACATCCTGCCTTAAACTCTTATCATCGATTAAATTTTTTATCCCAAAAAGTTTTGAAATTTTATCTATACTGGAAGTTTTTATAAATTCATTATATATGTTTAGAATTTCTAGTCTTTTTTCATACAAATCTAAAAATACAAGACTCCTTTTGTCCAATCTTTCGTCGTTGTTAAACGCGCTTTTACTCTCACTTGGAGAAAATAAAATTTTCATACTTACTCCTTTAAGGGTCTAATTATAGTGTAAATAATTTTACTTTTTATCCGATATTATAAAAAGCGGAACTATTTTTGCTTTATCTGCCAATAAAGAGGAATTAAAATGAGAATAACAAATCAATGGCGTTACAACCAAACATTATATGACTATCAAAGAAATATGGCCGGAGTTCAAAAAAACTACTTGCAACTTTCAAACGGCATTAAGATAAATCAAGCATACGACGATGCTAGTTTATATAACGACGGAATGAGGCTTGATTATGAAGTAGAAACCTTCAGCCAAGTCATAGAAGCTACATCAAAGTCTGTAAATTTCGCCAAAAATACAGATAAATCACTGCAAGAATTTGAAAAGCAACTTGAAAATTTTAAAACAAAGATGATACAAGCAGCTAGTGACGTGCATAGTTCTACATCACTGGAAGCTCTTGCAAATGAGCTTGTCGGTATAAAAGACCATCTTGTAAATATCGCAAACACTTCCGTGAACGGTCAGTTTTTATTCTCAGGTTCAGCCGTTGATACCAAGCCTATAGATGGTTCAGGCAAGTATCAAGGAAACGGCGAAAGCATGAAAACTTCAGCAGGAGCGCAGATAGAGCTGGCTTATAACATTCCAGGGAAGCAAGTATTTTTAGGTTCAGATAACGACTATAATAAAATTTTAACCACAAATGTAAGCTTGATAGACAACACCAAAGACTATTCAAATGGAACTGAATTAAAATACCTAAACGAACAATCAACCATAAAACAAATGGTTGGACTAAACTATGTAAATAACAAAAATACCATAAATTCAGATTATGATTTTACCGATAAAGACATTGACTTCCCTGGCACATACTTTTTCTTACAGGGAACAAAACCGGACGGAACAAGCTTTACTAGTAAATTTAAAGTAACAGGCGACACGACGCTTGAAGGCTTAATGGATAAGATCGGTTATGAGTTTGGCAATACTAAAGGCTCAAAAGTCGTTGACGTAAGTATAAACAATGACGGTCAATTTAATATAAAAGATCTAACAAAAGGCTCTCAAGTCCTAGACTTTCACATGGTAGCCGCTACTGTTAAAGTTGACAACAAAGCTGATCTTGCTACGGCGATCGCTGATGAAACGGCAGGAAATTCTCCTCTTCAAGCAGTTGATACATTATCAGCCTTACAGACTTTAGCAGACAATGGCGATGTGCATATAACAAATTTTATAAAAAGCAACTTTAAAGATAAAGCTTCAAACAAAGTTGACTCTTTTGATTACGATAATGTAATGTTTGAAAAAAGCAATAATCAGCTTATAGGCAATATCTCTCAGGTTAATAGAAAAACAGGAGAAGTAGCCACAGACTCCACACGCTTAAGTCAAACGGCTGCAGCCCAGCAGCTTTATCCAAATTCACAAGACAGATATAATATCGATAACCAAAAACTAGCCATAGAAGTCAAATCAAAAACAGGTATAAAATACACCATCGAATTAAGATTGGGCGCTCAAGATCCGTCTACGCCGGTCTTATTTACCATACAAGCAACCGACGCTAATGGCAACAATGCCTTCCCCACAGGAACGCCTGCCACAAGATCTCTAGCTGTGTATAATGCGGACGAATTTGGCGAGTATAGAACACAGACAAACGACTTTACATATAGACAACTAATGGATATAGTAGCAATGGCGGCGAGTGACAATATACCAAATCCGCCTCATGTGGAAAATGCCACAACCACAACAGAACAAAGAAGACAAAACTATGAAGCATACAAAGATGCTATAGAAAAATCACACGGCTCAGTAGAAGTAAATTTAGATGACAAAGGCAGAATAACACTAACCGACAAAACTCAAAGCGTAACAAATATCGAGCTTAGCATACAAGACGCAAGCGAAAGCGGTAAATTTTATGGTGATAGCACAGGCAATACCGCAGCAACAAAACAAGGCAATGGCTCTGTGTTTAGCTTTATGGAAAATAACGCGGTTACGATAGACGAGCCCGGTATTGATATGTTTGCCGACCTTGATAGCATGATAGAGGCTGTTAGGCAGGGGTATTACCGTGCCAGCGATGAAAACGGCGATCCAAGAAACACAGGCATGCAAGGTGCACTGCAAAGACTTGATCACTTAATGGATCACGTAAATAAAGAGATAACCAAGATTGGATCTCAAACAAATTTAATAACAACAACGAAAGAACGAGCCGAGCTTATGAAAGTAAATGTTCAAACGGTAAAATCAGACATAATGGATGCTGACTACGCCGAAGCCTATCTTGCATTTACTCAAAAATCCCTAGCCTACCAAGCGATGCTTCAGGCTACTTCTAAAATCAACCAGCTAAGTCTTTTAAACTACATGTAAAAGCGGGCAGGCACGCTCGCTTTTAAAATTTTTAAACTCCGCTGTGTTATAATAAGTCTTTTTATTAAAAAGGATTAAAAATTTTACACCAATCAATCTTAACAATAATCATTTGTATTTTACTATTTTTTGGCATTGCAACCATAGCTCCGACAGCTGATTTTGTGGGTTCTGTCGGTGAGTTGCTTGGAAATTTAAATTTTAAGCTATTTGGACTTATTGCTTATGTTTATCCATTTTTGCTGATTATCTTAAGCTATTTGTTTTATAAAAAACACAATAAATTTGATAGCGAATTAGCCCAAAGCCTGCTTGGATTTTTTTTATTTTTTATTGCAATCTTAATGCTTCAATCGATCACAACATCTATCGCAAACAGCGGAGAAGTCGGAAATTTCATCAACGATGCTCTAAGGGACGTTATCGGTACATTTGGCACATGCATAGTGATACTTATGATGTTTGTTATCTCTGTCGGACTTATCTTTAGAGATAATATTATAGTTGTGCTAAGGCGAGCTTTTGTAGACCCTACGGTAAATTTAAAATTTAAAAATCAAGAACAAAAAACAAGTCAAAAACAAACTATAGAACGCAAAAAACTAAAAGAAATTTCAAATACTAAAGACGATATCAAAACATATGTGGACGAGCAAGTTATAGAACAAATAGAAATTTCAAACACAGATGAAGCCGATACACAAATAAATTTAGAACCTGACATAAACAGCGAATTTGATGAGCCAAGCATCAATAGAAAGTTAAAAATTCAAGGCGTTGAAATTTTAAATGAAGTTGTAGAAAATAAAAAATTACTCGAGGAGATAGAAAAAGGTAAAATCGAAAAACCTAAAAACTTCGAGCTTCCATCGCTTAAATTTCTAAAAGATCCACCAAAAAGATCAACTCACATAAACGAAGCAGAAATTGATCAAAAAATTTCAGACTTGCTTGATAAACTTCGTAAATTTAAGATAGACGGCGATGTGGTTCGTACATACACAGGACCGATCGTTACAACATTTGAATTTCGCCCTGCCCCACATATAAAAGTCAGTAAAATTTTAACACTTCAAGACGATCTTGCTATGGCTTTACGTGCTCAAACCATACGTATCCAGGCACCAATTCCAGGCAAAGACGTAGTTGGCATAGAGGTGCCAAACACAAACACCGAAACCATCTACCTAAAAGAAATTTTAGATAGCGAAATCTTTAAAAACGCCAAAAGCCCACTAACAATGGCACTTGGCAAAGACATAGTCGGAGCACCTTTTATAACAGACCTTAAAAAACTCCCGCACCTTCTCATCGCAGGAACAACCGGAAGTGGCAAGAGTGTGGGCATAAACGCCATGCTGCTAAGCTTGCTATACCGCAACAGCCCGCAAACCCTTCGTCTCATGATGATAGACCCAAAAATGCTGGAGTTTAGCATTTATAACGACATACCGCATCTTTTAACACCTGTTATCACTCAGGCCAAACAAGCCATAACGGCTCTATCAAATATGGTCGCTGAAATGGAGCGACGTTATACTATCATGAGCCACACACGCACAAAAAATATCGAAAGCTACAACGAAAAGATGAAAGCAGAAGGTGGCGAGCAATTCCCATACATCGTAGTTATCATTGATGAGTTGGCTGACCTTATGATGACTAGTGGCAAGGACGTGGAGCTATATATCGGGCGTCTGGCACAGATGGCAAGAGCAAGCGGTATACATCTAATAGTCGCCACGCAACGCCCAAGTGTGGACGTAGTAACCGGTCTAATAAAAGCTAACCTACCAAGCCGTATCAGCTACCGTGTCGGACAGCGCATAGACAGCAAAGTCATACTTGATCAAATGGGAGCAGAAAGCTTGCTAGGACGTGGTGATATGCTATTTACCCCTCCCGGAAGTCCTGGTATAATACGCCTACATGCGCCATTTGCAAGTGAAAAAGAGATAGAAAGCATTGTTGAGTTTTTAAAATCACAACAAGAAGTAGTTTATGATGAGAGATTTTTAGCTGAAGCTGGAAGCAGTGGAGAAAATAGCGAAGCTACGCTAAATGCCGGAGAGCTTGATCCACTTTATGAAGAGGCAAAAGCCATTATACTAAGTGAGCAAAAAACATCCATAAGCTATCTACAAAGGCGTCTAAGCATAGGGTATAATCGCTCGGCAAATATCCTAGAGCAACTGGAAAAAATGGGCGTCTTAAGCCCACTTAATGCAAAAGGACAAAGAGAAATTTTATAGATATTTGAGGGAATTTTAATATTTTTTGCAAAATTTTTTAAAATTCCCTTGACAAAGAAATAAAAAAAATGTATAATTCAATTTCTTTTTTAAAGCGTTGGGGTATCGCCAAGCGGTAAGGCAACTGGTTTTGGTCCAGTCATTCAGAGGTTCGAATCCTCTTACCCCATCCACCCCCTTAATATCCAAATGACGCAGAGTAGAGCAGTGGTAGCTCGTCGGGCTCATAACCCGAAGGTCAGCGGTTCAAATCCGCTCTCTGCAACCAAATAAAAACCCTAAAATAGGCGTTTTAACAGATCTTTCACATTTTACTTTTTAGGCTCAAAACCCAAGTGTGCCAAAATTGTGCCATTTTGTTTTAGGCGATATTCGGCTTAATCGTCCTAAAATTGGTATTTGTCATATTTTGACACAGTGTACCGTTTAAGCTGATATTTAGCCAAGCCAAGCGGTTCAAAGCTCTATTTCGTTTAGAAATTTAGCTCTTTGCTTGTCGCTATCTAGCGTTTTAGCGTATCGCTTAAATGTAATCGAGGCGTCTGCGTGTCCCATTGTAGAGCTTACCCACAAGACGTCCTCGTTTTTGTTTAACATAATGGACGCAAAGGTATGCCTTGTCTGATAAAAGACGCGGTGTTCTAAGCCTACTTTTTTAAGCAGTGCCGTCCATTTTTGGCTAAGAGTTTTTGGCTCATAAAGCATACCGCCTTGCGAATTCGGTATTACCCACTCGCTATCGTTATAAAGCTCTAAAAGCGCCTCTTTTACGATAGGTAGCATTTTTATCGTTCGGACTGAGCTTTGGGTTTTTGGCACGCCGTATAGCCCTTGACGGATAGCCGCGTCTATACGTATCGTCTCACGCTCAAAGTCTATTTTATCCCACCTTAAAGCGATTAGCTCGCCGGTTCTCATTCCGGTAAAAAACGCTACCTTTAACACATTTGCAAAGTGCCTATCGGCTGCACTTATCACAAGCTTTACTTCGTCAAGACTTAACGGTGCGATCTGCGTTTTTTCATTTTTTAGCTTTTTTACGCTAACGAATGGATTTTTGTTAATTAGCTCCATATCTACGCCGGCGTCTAAAATTTGACTAAATAGATTACGCAAATTATTTATCCGCTTAGCCGATAACGTAGTCTTTAAATCGCCCTGCCACCTTGTAAGGTCTAAATGAGTGATCTCACTTAAACGCTTATCGCCGAATACGCTTAAAATTCTTTTGTGTGTATCGGCTACGTAAGCCTTATGCGTTAGCTCTCTTACGTTGCCGCGATATGAGTTTAGCCAAGCAGTAGCAAACTCACTTAGTTTTACTTCCTTTGCTCCCTTTATTTCGTTTTTTTGTTTAGATAAAATTGCGTTGTTGATGATTTCAGCCCAGTGTTTTTCAGCCCAAGCAAGAGTATATTTATCGGCTCTCTTGTTTGTGCTGACGCGGTATCTTTTACCATCTACGCTTCCTTTTACCCACACTACATTTCCACGTAAATATGCGTGTTTCATTATTTCGTCCTTTTGCGTAAGGACATCGCGCTTATTTGACGGAGCGAATTTTACCATACCATCTCCTTTAATCTACTTAACCCGGAATATGTGATAAACCACTTGCCGTCTTTTAAAAACATCTCCTTATCAGGCTCTAATGCGTGATTTATCACTGCCTTTTTATACACTCCGGCGTAGCTGATACGCAAAATTTCAGCCGCTTGTTTTATGCTTAGGCACTGCCTTTTGTTTCGCATAAGTTCAAAAAGGATTAAATCCACCTTGTTGTTTAGCTCATTTATCTGCATTTGCAAGGCTTCTACATTAGCCGTCATCGCCAAACTCCTTAAACTTTTCGCCGCACATTTTAGAAAAAATCTTTGTTTCTATCTTGCTTTTTATGCCGTCTCCCCAGCCAAGCGTTTCAATCTCTCCTAGCTCATCATCGCTAAAAAGCTCGTTTAAGACGCTGTTTTCTCCGCCACGCAGCCTTAAGTAGATGAGTTCGCTTTGCTCTTTTGCGTATCGCCTTACGGCGTCTTTTACGTAATAAAACACCATTGGTAGCGTTATGGTCGCACTCTTTAGCTTGTTTAGCTCGTGCGTGTCGCAGAGCAAAGCTCTAGCAAAGTCCTGCAGATTATCCTTTGGCACGAGCGAAACCAGCTCGCCTATCATTTCCAGTTCAAGCGGAGCAAAATTGCCGCGTCCGCTTATCGCCGCGATCGTTTTTTTCATCACCTCTCCTAGTCTAGAAAATAAAACCTGGTCTTGCCCTGATAGCTTCCATACGCTACGCGTCTGCCGTCCACTAGCGTTTTTATACCGTTTTTGGCGGCATCTATCACGTCAAACTCATCGTCCATCACTACCGCCCTTATCCTTGCGTCATCAGCGTCGGCATTTGCCTTCACGCCGCCCACATTTGCGGTTTTAATCGGTTCAAAGACATCTTGCCAAGAGTTGCGTATAGAGCGGTCAAGTATCTCGTTTGCGTCATAGCCTTGTGCGATGAAGCTTTCAAGTCGCTTTATTATGCGACTAGCCGCTGTTTGTGTAAGAGGCTTTTTTATCTCGCTTCGCATTTGTACAAACTCCGCCCACATTTGCGGATTAATTTGACTTGGTAAAGCGATATTTAAAATTTGCACTCTAACTTGATTTTGTTTTTTGCTTTTAGCGTCTAAAAATTTATCAAGATTTTCATTTTTAGATTTTGATAATTCATCGCAAATAACATCATCAAAATTTTGATTTTTTCTTTTTAAATTTTCTTTTATATTAAATTTATTATATATAATAGGTTGTCGTGTCGGATTTTGCCGACACGGCGTGTCGGCTGTAGCCGAGACAAAACTATCCGTGTCGGTTTCTGCCGACACGAAATCTATGTCGATTTTGGCATAAATTTTACGTCCGGACCTATTATTTTTATTTGCATAAAGTATCTTTATATACTCACCTTTTTCAAGCTCTTTTAACATATCGATGATCAAATCCTTGCCGCACTTCATAATTTTCATAAAATACTCATTCGTAGCGTAGCAAAACTCATCATCGTTATTTGAAAGTCTTAAAATTTTCATATAAAATATTTTAGCCTTATCGCTGACGCTCTCATCCATCTCAAGCCGCGTAGGCATATACGATATTTTACCCATTTTAACTGCTTTAAATTTCAGCTAAACGCCCAAAAATAGGACGCTTAGCATTGTTAGCCATTTATGGCACCTATTGCTATTAACAATGCTAAGTAAAAGATCTTGCAGTTATCCGCGCCGCACGCGGAGCTATCTAGCCAAAGCTTCTGCTTTCGAGCGTTTGCTCTAAAACCCTGCCGATATTCACGAATTAAGATTTGGCAGGGCATTACAACAAACGCAGGCTACGCACTTATTATGTAGCCTAGTTCTTTTAGTTTGTCGTAGGTTTGTTTGACGCTAGATTTTGGCTGAAAATATATAGCCTTACCATTTTTTTTAAGGATGGCAAAAATACTACTAGCATTTAACTCTTTTTCTTTGGCAAAATTTGTGATATTTCCAAATTCATTAACAATTTTTTCCCTATCTATTACTATTTTTAAAGCTTTCATACAACAACCTTTTATTTTTTGATATAATTACTAAAACTTCACTAAACTTTACTAAAGTGTTTTAAAGTGTTTTAGAGAATTATATTATTTTTTAAGAGTGTTGTCAAGTGTTATAAAAATTTAGGGGGAACAACAATGAAACAAAGTTCTTTAATACTCACAAAATTAAAAGTTTTACTTGGGGTAAAAACATATAAAGAGGTTGGAGATATGTTAGGAGTTCCATATAAAACAATAGGGACGTGGCAAACAAACGGCGAAATTCCATCCAATAGACTTTTAGAAATTTCACAAAAATTAGGAGTAAGTATGGAAACACTCACTAATAGAAATATTAAAGATAATAATATCGTTTTTGATGGTAATGACAATACGATAAGCCAAAACAATAATTTAAACATAGCCTTTGCTGGTGAAACAATCGAAAAAGACGTAAATTTACAACTACTAGAAGTTGAAAAAAAAAGATTGGATGAATTTGCGGAGCTGTATAAAAAATATCGCACCCCGTCTATTTTTTACTATTTTATGTCGCTAGTTGATAAACTAGAAAAAGAAAGAGATAATAAGAACTATTAAGGCTCATCGAAATTTTACGCAAAGTAAAAGCCGCTTATGAGAACTCGCTTTAAACTTAAAAATAAAAAGAAAAAAAATGAAAAAACTATTATTGATTATATCTTTGACACTAGCGCTATCCGCAGAAAGCACATTTAGTAGGCTCATTGTTTTTGATAAAGTCCAAGAGCAGGAGATGGCGTCTTATATTTCAAAACTTCAAGGTATAGAAGCTGTCAAAAAAGGCTTTGAATACCTAAAAAACAAATGCGACAACCTCAATATAATTTCGTATTGTTTTTTTACATATGACATTATGAGCAAAAGCGATGATATTAATGCTTCAAAGCAGGAGCAAACAAAATATTTTAATAAATTAGCAGGGCTTTTTGAGAAACCTTGCCTAAAAAATAATAGCGCCGATCATTGTTTTGGTATTGCCGCACTTTTATCAGACGAGCCTGACAATATTTTGTATGAATTTAAAACTGCCGTATCTGACAAAAAAGCTGAGCTTGCAAGGCTCTCTTTTGAATACTATACTAAAAGTTGCGATTTAGGCAACTGGGAAGCCTGCGAAGCTAGATTATTTAAACTTAACCACAACCAAAGAGAAGCCTTAATGGATAGATATTGTATGGTCGATAATCAAGTTAAATTTTGCCGAAATTTAGCCTATTGTTTTGTTTCACCAAAAGGAGATAGGGATAATTTGAAGTTGTGTGTCGAGTTGGACGATGATTATCCAGACCCAAAAAAGGCAATTAAATATTTTAGAAAAGCGTATGAACTTGATAGGTCATTCGGACCAGCACTGGCTGAAGAGCTTATGTTTAACAACCAATGCAAAGAGGGTAAAAAACTAATGACAGACCTATGCGACAAGGCAGACGGTGAAGCTTGTTTTTTGCTCGGCTGGGCTTACATAAGCGGTCAGTGCGTAAAGTATGATTTAAATCTCTCTAAAAAACTCTTTGCAAAAGCTTGTGATTATGGCTCGCAGGCTGGGTGTAATAAATACAAATATATGACAAAAGGAGGCTACTAAATAAATGAAAAAAGCGGTTTTATTTTTGTGTTTATTAGGGGCTTTTAGCTTTGCTTTTAGCGGTTCATTTACGAGCGGATACATCACTAAAAAGGGCAAATACGTCGCCCCACATTTTAAAAGTAATAGAGATGGCACAATGAAAAATAACTACTCTACCAAAGGCAACCGCAACCCATACACCGGTAAAAAAGGCACAAAAAAAAGGCGAAGTAGTAAATTTTAAAAACTCCACATTTTAAAGGATAAAAATTTTATCTTGATGGCTTGTTGTGTTTTTAACGCCAACTTTGAATTTTTGCAAAGACTTCAAAATTTTAATAGTTTGTGAGATTGCCCGATAGGGATAATTTGCAAGTAAGCGGGGTCAGCCACCCCCCCTGTCGGCTAGAAATTTACCCACGCTCCTTTCTTCCGTGAAATTTCCCCGTGCAAACAAAACAAAAAACTCCGCCGACGCAAAATCAAAATCCAAAAAACAAAGACGGTCATATCTCAAAAAAGCAAAAGTAGCTATCCTAAAAATTCGCTGTTTTGGCACAAAATCCGCCTAGTGTGCCAAATCGGCTTAGCAAAAAGCCCACAAATACGCCATTTGTTACATTGCGCCTACGGGTCAAATACCCAAAGGCGGCAAATTTTTAAAAATTTTCATACGTCTTGCAACCGACCGTCCCGCCAAAAAAACTCAACGACCGCGCAAAAACTCCACCCAAGCGTTCATCATCCCAAATCTATGTTTCACGCTGCCGTCTCAAGCCAAAATCCATTTTGCAAAACTTGCAACTTTTTTCAAAACCGCTCTTTGCACCGCAAATTTTGGATAAAACTAGCCCAAAACTTCATATTTAAAGGTTAAAAAACTACCGCACAAACAACCTAAACCCCAAAAATCGCTATAAAATGGGGCGGCGTGCGGGCAGGTATAAAATACGGTCGGTAAAAATGTGGGCAGCGCATCGTAGTAACGACAGCAAGGCAAACCATAACGATAAAAGTAAAATAAAACAAAAACGCAGAACAAACGCAATATCGCCTATTACGCCTCTATTTTTTCTATCTCAAAAATCTTTTCTTTGAGCTCAGTATAACACTTTGACTTTTCGTATAGTTCGATCCAGCTATCTATCCATTGAGGAATCGGGCGTTTTTCGTCATTGAAGCTTCTTACGCTAGCCGGGTTTAGCCCGACCATATCCGAAAATTCAACCACCGAAAGACCAAGCTCTTTGAGCTTGCTTGTAAATTCTTGCTTTGTCATTTTTTTCCTAGATTATTTTTCCTAAATTATACCAAAATAAAACAAAATAACTTATTTTTTGAAAAAAATAATTCAAAATGTTTTAAAAACTCTTGACAAATAAAATAAATTGTGTTATTATTCCATAAAAATAAAACAAAATGTTTTAAAGGAGCAAAAG